>JAHQVQ010000057.1 GCA_019634305.1 Flammeovirgaceae bacterium
GTACATTAAAAAGCGGTACACTACCAGCCGGAAGCCATCACGCCGTCTGGAACGGACGGGATGACTCTGGAAATACCCAGGTGAGCGGGGTGTATGTCTATCAGCTACAGTATGAAACGGAAGCAGGTAATCGCGGCAGCCTTAGCGGGAAGATGGTATTGTTGAAGTAGCCGATTCATGATTCAAGACTACATATAAAAATTTAGATCCTAATTCAGAATAGTTACAGGAGAAGAAAATGAAAATTTTGTTCATATTATAGGACCTTCATTGCGTATATCTTTTACCACAAGCAATGGATATTAAGGAAACCTCTAAATAATTTCGGATCATAGTAAAGTAATTAAAATGTGTTTCTAAAGAACACATTGCTGTCTTAGTTAACAAATAATTTGCAGTGTTCCGATACTACTTTGCAGTAAAAGGAATCAAATAAGAAATTATTTTCGAAAAAATGAAGTATGGAAAACGGGTAAAATTTCAAATGAAGAGATTAAAGCAATCATCGAATTCTGATATGAATAGTTATAAATGAAAAGACTAATTTTGTAATAAAGGAATTTAAACAGGTAAAATAAGTGCAAATAATGGAAGAAAAAATTAGAGCCTTTTATGGAGGTTTTTTTGAAGACAAATTAATCAAGGATATTGCCTCAACAGGGGTTTATAAAAAAATTGCTAAGGATGCTAAACTTATTGAGATTGGCAGCATCATTAAAAGTATTCCCCTTTTATTGACAGGAGCAGTAAAAATTTTAAGAGAAGATGAAAATGGCAATGAGTTATTGCTTTATTTTTTAGAAAAAGGAGATACCTGTGCAATGACCCTCACTTGTTGTGTTGGAAATACCAGAAGCCAAATTAGGGCTATCGCAGAATTGGATACCGAGCTGGTTTTTGTTCCTAGTACTAAGATGGAAGAATGGCTAAAATATAAAACATGGAGAGATTTTGTTTTTGAAAGCTACAATGCGCGACTTTATGAAATGCTCGATGCGATTGATACACTGGCATTTATGAATATGAATGAACGGCTATTTAAATACCTGAAAAATAAGGTTTTGATAAAGAAAAATAAAGAGTTACCTATTTCCCATCAGGAAATAGCATATGATCTTAATACATCAAGAGTGGTCATCTCCAGGTTACTCAAGCAATTAGAAAATGAGGGAAAAGTGAAGCTTTCTCGTAACAAGCTTGAAGTATTAGAGTTTTGATTTAAGTCTTTTCAGTTTTTAGGTTTGTGTAACAAATGTTGCTGTGCGACTAGAAATTGATCAATATTTTTGTAGAAAAGTGTTAAATTAAAACCAATTTCTTATTAGATGAAAATTCTTTTCCTTACTAAGTTTTCTGAAGTCGAGCATTATTTATTTCATTTTACTAAAAAAATACATGCTGCTTTACCTGTAGAGGTAGATATTTTACATGTGGTAAATGCCTACCCTCAAATTCCATTAAAGCATGATGGAACCATAATAGATCAATGTGTAGACTATGATCTCTCTGAATTGAATAATCTTAAATTAAAGGAGTCTTTAATTGCCAATGAAATTAAAAATGAGTATTCATTTATTCAATCGGCAATGGTTGAGATTGGAAATTTGGAAAGAATTGTAAAGCACAAACTTTCTAATGCTACCTATGATTTTATTTTTATGGGGGCACACCAAACTTCTTTGATAGAAGATATTACTCATGAAACTACCATTGAACGAATAATGGAATTGTCTGATACTCCAGTATTAAGTTTAAAATGTGATCAATCTCATAATTCAGGAATAGATAAAATTGGCATATTCGATGATTTTAATTTATCCAAACCAAACAATTTTATAGCATTAAGCAAACTGGCGAATGCATTCGGATCAGAAATACATTTATTTAAATTATCAAATAAAAAATCATCAGGTGAAGAAGAAATGCTTGAGTTAGAAGCCATGAAAAATTTTGCAGCTGAAAATGATCTGAAAAACTTCCAAATTCATTTGCTTCCTTTAAATGGAAATAGTGAGGAAGGTATGATTACCGAAAATATCATAAAAGAAAATTTAAATCTTATTGCTATTACTGAATTACACAGAAAAACATTTAGCTGGATTTTATCCAAAAATTTGAAAACCAGTATAGCAGATCATATTCTGGCTCCTTTACTCATTTATTAAAAACAACTTTAATATTAATTAAAATCTGAATTACCCAATTAGTCGAAAATTATTTAAGAATCTATGAACCATTATTCGCCAAATCTTTAATACTAAGCAAATAGGAAATTACATTTTACAACAAGCCTTATTGGCATCATTTCAAAAGCATTTTAAAAATATTATCTCAGATGAAAATATTAGATTTTATATCACAACCCTGGCCATGGTATGTTTCAGGGGTAATGATTGCCTTCATTATGTTTCTCCTTTTGTTTGAAGGGAAGAATTTTGGTATGTCAGCAAATTTAAGAACTATGTGTTCAATGGGAGGAGCTGGAAAGATTGCTGATTTTTTCCAGTTTGATTGGAAATCCCAACGTTGGAATCTCATTGTAGTAATTGGAGCCATCATTGGAGGTTTTATAGCTTCCAATTTTCTAACACCAGATCAATCCATTGAATTAAATTCAAAAACCACAGCAGCTTTAAAGGAAATGGGATTTGCAAATCCTGGAAAAAGTTATGTTCCGGAAGAAATATTCGCCATGGAGCGCTTTTTGACATTAAAAGGATTTTTAATTCTTTTAGTGGGAGGCTTCTTAGTTGGATTTGGTGCAAGGTATGCAGGAGGATGTACTTCAGGACATGCAATTAGTGGTTTAAGTGATTTACAAATACCTTCTCTTATTGCTGTAGTAGGTTTTTTTATTGGAGGATTGATTATGACTCATTTTCTACTTCCAATCATATTTTAGAAAGTGTAGTCTTTTTTTGGCTTTCGAGAAGGAAGTTGGGCAGATGATAATTAGGTACTTAATTTTTGATTTATCTTTTTCTGAATTAGAATAAAATGAAATATATAAGATTTTTAGTAATAGGATTACTTTTCGGTATCGTCATGTTTAAGTCCCAGGCGGTATCCTGGTATAGAATTTTTGAAATGTTTCGATTCGAATCATTTCATATGTACGGAATAATTGGAACAGCTTTGTTTTTCGGAGTAATAATAGTCCAAACGATTAAAAGGAGGCAGCTAAAGAGCCGAAAAGGCAATCCGATTCTTTTTGCTCCAAAGAATAAAAGTGTTCCCAGGTATCTGATTGGTGGAATAATTTTCGGATTAGGCTGGGCGCTTGCAGGAGCATGTCCGGGACCAATGTATGTATTAATTGGGAATGGTACCTTTTCTATTTTGATTGTCCTTTTAGCAGCGGTGCTTGGAACTTTTACCTACGGTTTGGTAAGGCGGAAATTACCACATTAATAAGAATTAACTATCACATAACAATGTAAAAAAGCCAAAAAAAAATATGACGCGATACTTTCCATTTTTACACTGGATTAAAAATTATAAAAAAGAGCAGCTTTCCGGGGATATTCCAGCGGGATTAACCGTAGGTATTATGCTAATTCCCCAGGGAATGGCCTATGCCATGATTGCCGGTCTGCCCCCCGTTTATGGATTGTATGCAGCACTTGTTCCACAAATAATTTATGCATTTCTGGGAACTTCCAGGCAACTAGCTGTGGGTCCGGTAGCAATGGACTCTTTGCTTGTGGCTATGGGTTTGAGTGTGATTGCTCAGGCTGGGACAGAAAATTATATTTTGTTGGCGATAACTCTGGCATTGATGATGGGATCTATACAATTGGTTATGGGCTTGTTTAAATTAGGTTTTTTGGTAAACTTTTTATCAAAACCCGTGATTAGCGGATTTACTTCTGCGGCTGCATTGATAATTGGTCTTAATCAACTAAAACATCTGTTAGGCGTGGAATTAATACGAAGTAATCAGGTACACCTACTAATTTATGATGCCATTTTAAATTTAGATAAAGTGCACTGGATTACTGTTTTAATAGGTTTGGGAGGAATTGTTATCATTAAATTAATGAAAAGACATTTACCAAAATTTCCAGCAGCTCTATTGGTAGTAGTACTCGGCATTTCAGTGGTTTCTATTTTCAGCCTTACTGATTTTGGGATGAAAATAGTAGGTGATATCCCAAAAGGCTTTCCAGTATTAAGTGCACCAATATTGCCTTTGGATAATATAGGTGAATTGTTTCCTATTGCTCTTACGCTATCTCTAATTGCTTTTATGGAAGCTATTTCAGTAGCAAAAGCAGTGGAGCAAAAACACAAAGATTATAAAGTAGATGCTAATCAGGAATTAATTGCACTGGGAGCATCAAATATTGTAGGGTCTTTTTTCCAATCTTATCCAACTACAGGAGGATTTTCCAGAACTGCTGTTAACGAACAAGCAGGAGCCAAAACCGGTATTGCTGCTTTAGTAAGTGCCTTGGTGGTCGGTTTAACCTTAATGTTTTTAACACCTCTTTTCTATAATCTTCCCAAAGCAGTTTTGGCATCCATTATCATGGTTGCCGTATTCGGACTGATCGATTTTAAATATCCTTTAAGACTATGGAAAAACCGGAAAGAGGAGTTTACACTGTTGATATTTACTTTTCTGATAACACTTACTATAGGTATAAAGGAAGGAATCATCTTGGGGGTATTGCTTTCTTTATTAATGTTAGTTTATCGAACTACCAAGCCTCATTTAGCAATATTGGGAAACATACCACAAACCAATTTATATAAAAATATCCAAAGGTTTCCTGAAGCTTTACAAAGGGATGATATTTTGATAATTCGTTTCGATGCCCAGCTTTATTTTGCTAATTCTCAATATTTTAAAGAGGCTATCGAACAGGAAATTAAAAAGAAAGGAGAAAAGTTAAAACTACTGATAATAAGTGCTGAAGCAATCAATTATCTTGATTCTTCAGCCAACCATACCCTCTCACAATTAATTGAAGAAATTCAAAAGAAAAATATCAGCATTTATATCTCTTCAGCAATTGGTCCAGTACGGGATTTATTAAAAAAAGGAGGAATTGGAGACCAAATTACGGAAGAAAATATGTTCAATACGGTTTCTGAAGCTATAGCAAAATATGATAAACCAAACTATCGTAAAAGTGGGAGTCGACTTTTCTCAATAGCTAACCAAACTAATGTAGAAAAGAAGGTAATTTAAACACTTCTGCTTAGAAATTTACAAACTAACCTTTAAGCGAATTTTCTTCGGCTCCAGGATGAAAACATTCATCGCTGATCAACTAACTATTACCTCATTCCAAAACTTTTACCTGAATTGATATGAGCAAAACTGAGGAAACCAAAGCCATCTTGAATCTTACTAACACCGCCCTAATATCTATTTTCTTTATTTTGGTATTGGGTGGAGTAATCATTTTTGCATTGGCTTTAAACTATGAAAACCTTACTAAAATAAGTTCACATAAGGCTGCAGAATTCCCAGTTGAAATGGAATCAAATAAAATCCTCGAACAAAGGGATTATTTTTCCAGAGATTTTGATGTTTCCAAATTAGGAAATACAATTCAGGACTCCATGATAAAATATGGTCATGAACTGATTACCAATACAAGTAAATTAATTGGCCCATCCAACGGAAACAGTTCCAAACAATTTGCTGGAAATAATTTGGAATGTAAAAACTGCCATTTAGAAGCAGGAACAAAGCCCTTTTCCGCTCCATATGTAGGAATTTATGGAAGATTTCCTCAATACCGTGGAAGAGAAAATAAAGTTGGATCCCTGGAAGAAAGGGTCAATGGCTGCATGGAAAGAAGCATGAATGGTAAAAAATTACCAGAAAATGGTAAAGAGATGAGGGCAATTGTTGCTTACATGAACTGGCTAAGCAAAGAAATTCCTACTGGTGAAAAAATCGAAGGTACAGGTTTTAAACCCATTAAAATTCCTCAAAGAAAAGTGAGTTTGGAAAATGGAAAAAGTCTTTATGCTCAAAAATGCTCTTCTTGCCATAACCAAGATGGAACAGGTACAAAAAATCCAGATGGAAACTATGCTTTTCCTCCAATTGCTGGTAAGGACTCTTACAATCAGGGTGCTGGAATGCATAGAGTACTTACATCAGCCCAATTCATTAAATACAATATGCCATTGGGTGCCACTGTACAAAACCCAATTTTGACTGATGAGGAAGCTTACGATATTGCTGGTTTTATAAATACCTTAGAAAGACCTGGTAAAAAGAATACCAAAAAGGATTTCCCAGACTTGAAAAGAAAACCAATTTCTACCCCGTATGGCCCATGGGTAGATAATTTTCCTCCTGAACAACACAAATTTGGTCCTTATCAGGAGATAATAGAGTGGTATAAAACAGAATTTAACCTTGAAAAGAATAAATAGATGATCGCAAAAAAATATATTATCTTATTGTGGATACTCTTGGTAAGCCCTTCAGTAATAATGGCACAAAGCGATAGTTTATTTAATGCTATTTCTAAGGGAAAAGTTAGTGGATATTGGAGAAGTTTTCTAATGGCGACTGATAACCAAGCTCCTTTGCAGGATTGGAACGCAATTGCCACAGGAGGATTACTTAAATATGAATCCGGATTATTCAACGGATTTTCCATTGGTGTGGGTTTTTATTATACAATGGATATCCACAGTAATATTTCCCAAAAGGATACTTCAACTAATAAATATAGCAGATATGAATTGGGACTTTATGATTTCAATGACCCGGATAATAGGGAAATTCCGCTTTTAGGGGAAGCATATATTTCATACAAAAAAAATAACCATCAGATCAAATTTGGCCGATTTAAACTAAAAACTCCTTTTCTGAACCCTGAAGATGGGAGAATGATTCCCACTCTGGAACAGGGCTTTTGGTATCAATTTAACAATAAGAAAAATATAAGCACCGAATTTGGCTGGTTAACTCATATTGGAACAAGAAGCACTTCAGAGTTCCAAACAATAGCGAATAGTATTGGAAGTTATCCACAAGGTCTTAACACTGATGGAACCAAGGGAAATTATAAAGGCAACTTAACCTCAAAGGGAATGGGAGTAGTTTCCATATGTTATTTCCAAAAAAATTGGATGATTAAGGTGTGGAATTACTATGTGGAAAACATATTCAATAGCAGTTTCCTTGAAACAAGTTACCTCTTTGAACAAGATCAACTTACTCATAAGTTTTTATTTCAATATCTCAATCAAAACAAATTAAAAAATGGTGGAAATAATAATGCTGAGGAAACTTATTTTTTTGATAAAAATGCTCAGTTATTTGGCTTAAAATATCAGACAATCACTTCCGGAAAGTGGACTTTTTCTGCCAATTGGAACTATATAACCGATCATGGCAGATTCCAATTTCCGAGAGAATGGGGACGTGAGTCTTTGTTTGTTTTCCAGAAAAGAGAAAGATTAGAGGGAATGGCCGATTCCCATGCTTGGATGGTGGATATACAAAAGAATTTTTCTTTTAAAAAAGATAATTCAATGGTTGTAAAATTAGGTTATGGTCAATATTTCAGGCCAGATGCAAAGAATTTTGCACAGAATAAATATGCCATGCCAGCTAATGACCAGCTTAACCTGGATATATTTTATTTCTCGAAACCAAACAAAACTGGATTAATTGTGGAAGGTTTGATTGCTTTTAAAAGTCCTCTTGGAAATACTTACAATAATCCTAACTTAGTATTAAATAAAGTGAATATGGTTAATTACAATCTGGTAGTTAACTATGTTTTTTAAATTGAAAGGGTCTACTATGTAACAAATGTAGCTGAAGGAAAATCATATACAAGCTACCTTTGCTTCGGATAATCAATTATAGAAAATATTAAAAATTAGACAACTAAAACATGAAAATAGAACAATTATATACAGGATGTCTGGCTCAGGGAGCCTATTATATTGAAAGTAATGGAGAAGCGGCTGTAATTGATCCTTTGAGAGAGGTACAAGGGTATATCGATATAGCAGAAAAAAGAAATGCTAAAATTAAATATATATTCGAAACTCATTTCCATGCTGATTTTGTAAGTGGACATGTGACTTTATCGGAAAAAACAGGTGCTCCTATTATTTATGGACCAAATGCCACACCTGAATTTGAAGCTGTAATTGCTAAGGATAATCAGAAATTTAAATTGGGTAATGTAGTCATTAAGGTTTTGCATACACCTGGTCATACCATGGAAAGTACTACCTATTTATTATTAGATGAAAATGGTGAAGAACATGCTATTTTTAGTGGTGATACTCTTTTCCTTGGTGATGTTGGAAGGCCAGATTTGGCTCAGAAAGCTGCGCATATGACAGAGGAAGAATTAGCAGGAACATTGTACCAAAGTCTGCGAGAAAAAATAATGACGCTACCAGATGAAACAATTGTATATCCTGGTCATGGAGCTGGATCAGCTTGTGGGAAAAACATGAGCAAGGAAACCGTTGGAACTATTGGCGAACAAAAAGAAACAAATTATGCCTTACGCGCTGATATGACTAAAGAGGAATTTGTGAAAGAGGTCACCGATGGATTATTGCCTCCTCCTGCTTATTTCCCTTTGAATGTAATGTTAAATAAAAAGGGATATGAAGACATAGATGTTGTCTTAGAAAAAGGTCAGAAGGGGATGTCTCCTGAAATTTTTGAAACAGTAGCCAACGAATCAGGAGCAGTAGTTTTGGATGTGCGTCATCAATCTGAATTTGCTGAGGGTCATATTCCAAATTCAATTTTTATAGGAATTGATGGAAGTTTTGCCCCATGGGTAGGAGCTTTGATCCAAGACGTAAAACAGCCCATTTTATTAGTTGTATCTGAAGAGAGACTTGAAGAAGCCATAATACGGTTATCAAGAGTAGGTTTTGATAATGTAATAGGATATCTGGAAGGAGGATTTGAGGCTTGGAAAAAAACAGGGAAAGAAACTGATTTTGTGGAAATGATTACTGCTGAAGAATTGGCAAGTATTAGTAAATCCGAAAATCTTAATATTTATGATGTAAGAAAAGAAAGTGAATATCTTTCCGAACATATTATTGATGCCCAAAATACACCATTGGATAATATTAATGAGTACCTGGCAACTTTTAAAACGGAGGGTAAAAATTATGTTCATTGTGCTGGTGGTTATCGTTCTATGATTGCCAATTCTATCCTTAAATCAAGGGGAATTCACAATTTGGTAGATGTTAAAGGTGGATTTAGTGCGATAAAACAAACTGATCTATCCATTTCCAACTACGTCTGTCCTTCAACACTATAATTTTACGGTAATGAAATTAATGACCCTAATAAAAGAAATGTTAATACCACAAAAAATAGATTATTCAGCTATGATAAACAAAGGAGCAAAGGTTGTAGATGTCCGAACACAAGAAGAGTTTATTTCTGGTCATGCAAAGGGGAGTGAAAATATTCCCCTGCATGAACTTTCCAACCATATTGATAAACTAAAAGGACAAGAAGTTATATTAGTATGCAGATCAGGTGGCAGAGCTGCTCAGGCAAAGAGCATTCTTGAAAAAAATAATATTATTTCTCACAATGCCGGAGCTTGGCAAAATCTATAAATAGTTTATTGAAAAAAAATTATTGGGTATAAAAAAGTAACTTTAAACAACTTATATAATAAAGAATACGATTGCTCTATAAAATCTTAAATCTTTTTGTGTAGAAACCTCTCAATGCTGTAGGTTAAGGTCAGCAAACTGGGGAAAATTTCTACACATTGGAGGTTTGGAATTTGAAGGAATGGTAGCAGTAACGAACAAATTATTGATTTATAATGCCTATTTCTACTACATTAAGAAAGTTGGCACTAATTTTCTTAATGGGTTGGCAGATAAATACAACTCGTTAAACTGTTAAAACCAGATCAAAAAATATCCAAGTATTATGGAGCTAAAAAAAATAAACCCAATTTTATTTTGTCTAATGATTTTCCTGGCTTTCGGTTGTAAAGAAAAAGTTCAGGAAGATAGCGGATTGGCATTACCAGTGAAAACATTAAAAGGTGAACTGGCAGCCAATACATTCCAGTATTTAGGATCTGTAGAAGGGATAGATGATGTTGAATTACGTCCCCAAGTAGATGGTATTTTGGAAGAGATTTATGTTGATGAAGGAGACTTTGTTAAAAAAGGACAGCCTTTATTCAAGATAAATGCACTTCCCTATATAGAAGACTTAAAAAATGCACGGGCCAATGTAGCATTAGAGAGAGCAAAGCTGAAGAAAACAATGACTGAGCTTGAAAGGTTACAACCACTCATTGATAATGAGGTGATCTCTGATGTGAAAAAGAAAACTGCTGAAGCTGATTACGAAATCGCTCAGGCTTCATTGGCGAGAGCTCAGGCTCTAGAAGCCAATATGGAAATAAAATTAGGTTTTACGACTATAAAAGCACCAGTAAGTGGCTTCATTGGGAGAATTCCAAAATCAGTGGGTAATGTGATTAAGAATACCAACACTGAGCCTTTGACAATCCTGTCAAATGTGAGCAAAGTATATGTTTATTTCTCAATGAGTGAATCTGATCATCTTTACTATGAGCGGATGAAAAATGATACCACTTCCAAAAAGATAAGTCCGGATGTTAAACTTGTTCTGGCAGATGGATACATTTATGATCTTCATGGAAGAATTGATGCAAATTCTGGTCAGATCAATAGAAATACTGGTTCAATTACACTGCGTGCAGTATTTGATAACCCCGATACGCTATTAAGATCAGGAAATACTGGTAAAATCTTAATGGAACAAATCTATCCTAACGCTATCCTTATCCCACAAAGTGCTGCAATTTCTATTCAGGACAAAAAGTTTGTTTTTGTATTAGATGAAAACAATATGACTGTTCGAAAGGAAATCGAAATTGAAGGCAGGTCTGGAAAGGATTATATCATTAACAGCAAAAGCTTGTCAGCAAATGACAGAATTGTTGTATCTGGTTTGAATAAACTTGCTGATGGTATTAAAATTAATCCAATTCAAAGCGGTAGGCTATTAACAGGAAACTAACCTAATTCCATTTCTTATATTAAAAGGCAATCCAAATTTTTTCATTGGATATGCCTTTTTTAGATAGAAGAATTACATAAAATCATTTATGTTAGAAAAAATAATATCGAGGCCAGTCCTGACACTGGTTATCTCTATTCTATTGGTTTTGGCCGGATCAGTAAGTATCTCGACTTTGCCTGTAGAACGTTTTCCCGAAATTGCTCCTCCAAGTGTAAGTGTTCAGGTATACTATCCTGGAGGTAATGCAGAGACGGTAGCCAAGTCCGTACTTTTGCCTATAGAAGAGGCGATAAATGGTACGGCCAATATGACCTATGCAAATTCTACCGCTACAAATTCAGGACGTGGTAGGGTAACAGTATACTTTAAGCCAGGCACAGATCCTAATATTGCTGCTGTTGAAATTCAAAACCGGATTTCCAGTGTGACTGAGGCCATCCCACCTGAAGTAACAGCCTCTGGAATTAAGGTAATGAAACGGATGAAGGGTAGTATCATGACCATCAATATTTTCAGTGAAAATGGAATGTATGATGAAACTTTCCTAAATGCTTATACCCGAATAAATATCAGGAGAGAGTTAAAAAGAATTGAAGGTCTTGCTGAAGCAAGTATCTTAAGATCAAGGGATTATGCTATGAGAATTTGGCTTGATCCTAACAAACTGGCTGTATACGAGCTTACACCAAAAGATGTATACAATCAAATATTAGATCAAAACTTTGAAGCTGCACCTGGAAAATTTGGAGAGAATTCGGATGAACTTTTCGAAATTGTGCTAAAACACGAAGGGCGGTTTGATGAAGAGGAAGAGTATGGAAACCTAGTGGTAAAGGCTGATAAAACTGGTTCATTGTTGCACTTACGGGATGTAGCCAGAATTGAGTTTGGTGCCTCCAATTATACTAGTGAAAACAGGTTGGATGGCAAACCCGCTGTGACAATAGATATTGTTCAACTAAGTGGTGCCAATGCTGTAGAAATTGATAATAAAGTTAGGGAAATTCTGGAAGATCAGGCAAAGATATTTCCCGAAGGAATTAATTATGAGATATCCTATAGTGTAAGAGACCAAATTGATCAATCTATGAATCAGGTGGTACAAACACTAATTGAAGCATTCCTTCTGGTATTTCTGGTGGTATTTATTTTCTTACAAGATTTCAGGATTACACTCATAACGGCCATCTCTATTCCCATTTCACTTGTTGGTACATTTTTCTTTTTGAGTCTGGTAGGCGTATCCATGAATGTATTGAGTATGTTTTCTCTTGTGCTTTCTATTGGAATTGTGGTAGACAATGCCATCGTGGTTATGGAAGCAATTCATGAGAAAATGACTCACCATGGTTTGCCTGCCAGGGACGCTGTGTCTGCTGCAATGAAGGAAATTACCGGTGCAATTATTTCAATCACCATTGTTATTGCGGCTGTATTTCTCCCAATTGGCTTCATGGAAGGACCCGTTGGAATTTTTTATAGAGAATTTGCTTACACTATCATTTTTGCCGTTCTCATCTCTGCAATGACTGCCCTTACTCTAGGGCCAGTGCTTACCAGATTACTTTTCGAGAAGAAGAAAAAAATACGAAACAATTCGGGTTTCATAGAAAAAGTCAATCAGCATAAAAGTGTACAGAAAGTAAAAGAAGTAAGACAAAGTAGCCTACGAAAATTCGATGACATCTTCGAACGATTTGCTGAAAAGTATATCATAGTTATTAAATGGTCCATTCATCATAAATGGTTTTCTATGTTGGGATTGGTAGCAGTTTTTATTTTAACTGCCTTTCTCATGAGAACAACCCCTAGTGGTTTCATCCCTACTGAAGATGATAATTTTCTAATTATGTCGATTAGAATGCCAGAAGGATCATCATTACACAGGACCAATCAGGCATTGAGAAAAGCGGATTCTCTCCTTCAATTAGAAGAGTCGGTAACTGCTGTGAACACAGTGTCAGGTTTCAATGTGGTGGTTAATGCCAACAGCCCCTCCTCTGGAATGGCCTATATCAAATTAAAAAAAGGGTCAGATCGGGGAGAAATCAAAAAGATGGGTGATGTGGTCAAACATTTATCCGAGAAACTTGCAGTAATTGACGGGGCAAATATTAATGTTTACCCCAGACCTACAGTTCAGGGCTTTGGTAACTTTGATGGGGTCCAAATTATGCTGCAAGACAGAACTGGTGGAGATCTTGGGGAATTTGGTCAGATGGTAAATGAATTTATTGCACAACTTTCCAGTCAAACGGAAATCCAAAATGCATTTACATCATTTAATCCAAACTTCCCTCAATCCAAATTGGTAATTGATTATGAAAAGGCTAAAAGCCTGGGAGTGAGTATCAAGGACATGATGTTTACCATAAAATCGTATTTCGGACGGACCCAATCTGGTGATTTTAACAGGTTTAGCCGTCAGTATGGAGTTTACATGCAAGCCGATATTCAGTTTAGAGAAAACCCTTCAGAATTCAATAACATATTCGTGAAAAATGCTGCAGGGGAAATGGTTCCGATCAATACGATTGTTAAACTGGAACAAGCTTTTGGACCTGAAACTTTGAACCGCTATAATTTGTATAATGCAGCCAAGATCAATATCACTCCTGCAAATGGCTACAGTACTGGTGATGTAATGGAAGTGATTGAGGAATTAACAGAAAATAAGCTCCCTGCCAGCATGAGTTATGAGTGGACTAGTATGAGTTTGGAAGAGAAAAACTCAGGAGGGGAATCTACTATTATTTTCATCATGAGTATTATTCTGGTCTATTTTATCCTTGCAGGGCAGTATGAAAGTTTTTGGTTGCCTTTGGCAGTTATTCTTTCTATTCCAACCGGAATAATAGGAGTATTTCTTGCGATTCAAATGGCTGGTATTGACAATAATACCTACGTGCAGGTGGGAATCATAATGCTTATCGGATTATTGGCCAAGAATGCCATTTTGATTGTAGAATTTGCCGCCCAGAAAAGAAGAGCAGGTCTTCCTGTACTTGAAGCTGTATTAGAAGCTAGTGCACTTCGTCTGAGATCAATTATAATGACATCTCTCGCCTTTACCGTAGGGTTGATTCCTTTGATGTTTGCTGAAGGAGCATCTGCCCAAGGTAATAGATCTGTTAGTATTGGAACTGCAGGAGGAATGTTGTCAGGAATTATTTTGGGAATATTGATTATCCCGGTACTGGCATATATTTTCCAGAGTTTACATGACCGATTTAATATGAATTTTGATGATGAAAATTAATCGCATGAAATTTAGTAGAAATATTGTGATATTGCTCCTGCTTGTATTTACTGGATGTAAAATACATGAACCCTATAAAAGACCAGAGTTCAAGGAGCCAGCAAATTTTTATGGTTCTGAGAAGGATATTGAAGGAGATACAGCTAGTATTGCCAATACTAACTGGAAAGATTTTTTCAGTGATCCGCTATTAATTTCCCTGATCGATTCAGCATTGGTGAATAACATTGACCTCCAAATTGCTGATGAGTATATAGAGATGGGTTTATCAAGATTAAAGCAGTCAAAGGCTAACTTTTTTCCTTCAGTTTCTGTTGCCCCTATAAAAGCCAGGAGAGATTACTTTTCTGAAAACTATAACAACTATGGATCAAATCGATCCAGAAGGATATATGGAGGTGAAACTCCTCCGGCTAGTTTTTATACTGAAAGACTGGAATATGAAACATCGATTGGACTTAGTTGGGAACTAGATCTTTGGGGAAAACTTAAATCGCAGAAAGAGACGGGGCTTCTTTCCTATATGAAAACAATAGAGTTTCAGAAAGCAGTACAAACATCTTTGATAGCAGAAATAGCGACCACTTATTCTAATTTATTATTATTAGAATCCCAATTGGCAGTTTTCAATCGTAATTTATTGCTTAATGACAGTACACTTCAAATGGTAAAATTGCAATATGATGCGGGTGAAGTCACATCTTTGGCAGTGAAGCAAACACAATCTCAAAGCCTTAGAGCCCAAACATTAATTCCTCAACTTGAGCGGGAATACATCAGGCAGGAAAATCGCTTGAACAGATTGATTGGGCGCTTTCCTGAAAGTATAGATGCAGAAGAATTGAAGTGGACAATGATTGATGAAGAATATGTGGTGGGAATGCCTATAGAATTGCTAAGAAATAGACCCGATGTTGCTGCAGCTGAATATAATTTACGAGAGAGTTATGAGAGAGTAGGTATTGCCAATGCTATGAAATATCCCTCTATAAGTATTGGGGCAAGCGTTGGATTGAATTCATTTGAGATAGAGAAATTATTAAATCCTGTTAATTCAGGTTTTCTCTTACTAAATGGATTGGTCTTCCAACCTATTTTTCAAAAAAGGAAACTCAAAACAAACTATGAGCTAGCCCTTTCTGAAAAGAAAATAGCAGAACTTGAATTTAGGGACAAATTCCTTCAGGCAATGAATGAAGTTTCTGATGCACTTGTCGCTATTGAAAAATTAAAAGAGGAATATACAATTGCTCAAAATCGTGTAGAAGCAGCACGAAATTCGGTTAAAGATGCTTTCCTTTTGTTTAGGAGTGGGATGGCCACTTATCTGGAAGTAATCACAGCTCAAAGTGAGGCACTGGATAGTGAGTTGAATCTGGAAAGTGTGAAAATGCAGATTTTTACTGCTAATGTAGAATTATATCGTAGTTTGGGTGGGGGTTGGAAATAAAAAAAGTTATGCTTTTTGGGGTAATCCTAGATAAAAGCATTGAAAGTCCAGCCTTTGAATAAATATTTTTAAATTGATATTGTTAGGCAGCATTTATTAAATTGTACTAGCCACTACTTGCCCTGACAGTGGGGGATTTTCTGACATTAAAAATTATCAGACCTTGGCTTTCAATCTTTAAAAACAAAGATATGATTTTATTAATGACCCAGCCAAATGTAAATAGCAATCGTAATCAGTGTTAATAGAATTCCCATAATTTTTCCATACCGCCATTGGTGCATATCTATCTTTTCCAAGTCCTTTGGCTTAAAGAAATTCTTATTCGGATAGTAATAAGAAACTGCGAACATTAGCACTATATTTAATACAAATTCAATTCCCCAAAGGTGAACAAAGTGGATGTCTACCTCAAAAATGAAGCTGGTAAATATGTAAAATCCAAGTCCAAAAAACAAGGCTACTTTAGCACCTGCAGCAGATATTTTAGGTAAAAATAATCCTGCAATTATAATTGAGGCTATAGGTATGAAGAAAATACCATTGAGCTGTTGTAACAATTGGTATAGACCATCAGGCGCATTGGCAATAAATGGGGCAATAAAAATTGCCGTAATGGCTAAAATCAAAGATGTTATTTTACCTGCTCTTACCACGTTGCCCTGTGAGGCATTTTTAAATATATGCCTCTTGTAAATACCTATACTAAAGAGGGTTGCGGTACTATTTAGCACACTATTAAAGGTACTAAGCACTGCTCCCATCACTACTGCTGCAAAAAAACCAATAAAACCAACTGGCATTACCTTTTTAACCAATTCTGGATAAATCATATCTTGATTGTCATATAGGCTGTTTCCAAAATAATAGAAACCAATCACTCCCGGCAATACTATAATCACTGGTACAAAAAGTTTAAGCAGACCTGTATAAAGCAATCCTTTTTGGGCCTCTTTTAAGCTCGCTGCCCCAAATGCTCGCTGAATAATGGTTTGGTTCATTCCCCAGAAGTATAGTTGATTAATCATTAAACCAGTGAACAAGGTACTGAACGGCAAAACTGATTCTTCACTCCCCACGACATTAAATTTTTCGGGACTTGCTTGTGCTACTTTACTTAATCCTGTCAACAAATTACCATCTCCTATTTCCCAAAAGGCGAATATAGGAACCATTAACCCGCCAATAAATAATCCAAAACCGTTAACAGTATCGGAAATGGCAACTGCTTTTAATCCTCCAAAGATGGCATATACAGAACCAATTGCACCTATCACAATTACAGTGAGCCATAAACCCTGAGATTTATTCACCTCTAATACTTCTGAAACATTAAAGATACTTTCCAGGTTGATTGCCCCTGTGTATAAAACAATGGGTAAAATGGTCACCACAAAAGACAGAATAAGTAAAAAGGCTACTAAAGTTCGGATGGTTTTATCAAAACGATATTCTAAATATTGAGGTATAGTGGTTAACCCCATTTTAAGATAAGTTGGCACAAAATACAAAGCTGCTACCACCAAGGCGAGAGCCGAAGTAACTTCCCAGGCAATTATGATAAATCCATTTTTGTAAGCAGATCCATTCATGCCTATTAAATGCTCTGTAGAAATATTTGTAAGCAACATAGAGCCTGCAATCATTACTCCTGTAAGACTTCGTCCCCCTAGAAAATAGCCATCTTGCGTGTCAAGAGGTTCATTTTTAAGGCGATACCAGGAATAAAAGGCCACAAACCCTGTAAAGGCAATGAATGAAATAAAAGTTAGCATAATGTTAGTTTAGTTCAAATTTCATATTTACTCAAACAGTTTTCCTTATTTCAAAAGGTTGGAAAAAAGGAATTACTATCCAATCATTTTAAATAAATAGTTTTTTCAGAATGACTCAGTATATAAAACTTCACCACTCCCTTTTGATAAAGTAATTGAATTTACACTACCTGTACCTTGAAACCGGTATCTTACTCCCACTATTTTTTTAGGTGGAAAATTATAGTTTGTGGTATAGGCCAATTCATGGTTAATATAAATATTTCCCTGGTGTCCCTTGAAATGGAGTTTCACATCAACCCAATCTGAGAAGTCGACTCCAAAAGCAACAGGATTTTCTTTTTTTCCATTACTATCATAAAAAGTTAATTCTGATACACAGCCTTTGATAGATAATGGGATAATCACAGCACCTTCTTCGTACAATAAATGAATTTCGGAAAATTGGCAAATTCCCGAACCTTCACGAAAATTATTTTTAATCTGGGTTTCAAAGGTAAAATTATCTGAATATAAATCTCCAAATTGCCTTATATTAAAAAAAGAAACCCAAGGTACTTGGGGTTGGAGTTGAATATTTTTATCTAAAATTTGCTCTTCAGAAAGCGCCATAATTCCATCACCTTTAATAACATCATTTGGTGAAAAATAAACTGGAATTTTTTCATGTTCTACCAATGGGAGCCAACCTGAAGTCTTAATAAAAAGATTATGTTCTTTCACAATTTGGTTTTGAATGATCAAC
>JAHQVQ010000058.1 GCA_019634305.1 Flammeovirgaceae bacterium
AAAATTTTGGGAGCCTACAACAATATAAATCCGGAAAATTATAATGCACAAGCAGGTTTAATTGCCCAAACTGAAGAAGCATTTACCAAAGCATTTTTCCAGCTATCGCAAATCAATTTATATGGATATGTAACACCTTCCGATGTTCCTGCTGTTGCCTGGCATTTACCTTCAAGAAATAGGAATTTTGTTTCTGCGTTGGATTATGCTATTGATAATGATAATATCCACAGTGCATTACTTTCAATTTTACCACAAAACCCAGAATATGAAGCGTTAATCCATTTCAAGAACAAATATGAAATTATTGCTGAAAATGGAGGATGGCCTACTCTTCCAGAAGAAATAACAAAATTAGAATTGGGTGATACTAGTTCAAATATTTTGGTATTAAGGATGAGGTTAATTATCACAGATGATCTTGCCAGACAATATGAGGATGGACTAGAATATGATGAAAATGTTGCTATTGCAGTTAGTCATTACCAAAAAAGAAATGGTTTATTAGTGGATGGAAGAATTGGTAAAAATACGCTGGAGAATTTAAATGTTCCTGTAGAAGATAGATTAAAACAACTCTTAGTGAATATAGAAAGATATAAATGGTTACCAGAAAACCAGGGAGAAAAATTTATTTGGGTGAATATACCTGATTATACATTGCAATATGTAGAATATGGACAAGTAGTAAGAGAGCATGTGGTAGTAACAGGTGCAAAAAAGCACCAAACCCCTTGTTTTAATAGCTACATAAAAAACGTTGTTTTAAATCCTTATTGGAATGTGCCATACTCAATTACCAAAGATGAAATTGCTCCAAAACTGAGTGAGGATGCTGAATACCTATTAAATAAGAATTATGAAGTCTTAAATGGTTGGGGAAAAAATAATGTTCTTGAACCAGGGGAAGAATTAAATTTAAAAAGTGGAAATTACCGAGTAAGACAAAAACCAGGGCCAGGAAATGCGCTTGGCAGGGTTAAGTTTAATTTACCAAATAATTGGAGTATTTATTTACATGATACTCCTTCTAAAAGTTATTTTCAAAGAACGCATAGGGCATACAGCCACGGTTGTGTAAGAGTAAAAGATCCAAGAGATTTGGCTGCAGCTGTACTAAATAGTTCAGGAGATTGGAATAGAAGTGAAATTGATGAAGTAATCAATTCTGGCGCAACTAAAGAAATTGGCGTGAAAGACCATGTTAATGTCTACATTGTTTATATGACAGCATTTATTGATAGTGATGGGAACTTACAGCTAAGAGAAGATGTATATGGAAGAGATAGGGAAATAAATAATGCCCTTTCGCAAATATAAATAAGGACAGGATTTCATTCATTAAAAAGACAGGTATCTTATAATACAAATACTTTTTATAGAAGATAAATTTAACTACTGACCACCTCCATTTGGAGTTTTTTTTAAATTATAAAAGGCTTTTAAATTTTAAAAAACCAATTTTATTGCCTTAACTGCCTAGAACCTTGAATTTTAATGTAAGTATTTCCGTAAAATTTAACTTTTATTTTTTCACAAAATACTAATAATCAATTATTTATACTTTTTATATTGAAAATTCAAAAAAATATTAAAATAATTTAATTTAAAACTTGAATAATTATATTTTTCTATATATACTTGTACTATACGATTAAGATTCATAATTTTCTCTTAATGTAAGATAGGGGATTTTTTTAGCTTTTTTGCATTTAATACCTACAATATTTTTCAAGACCTAAACAACCAAAAGTGTGATAATTTCACATGTTGGTCTGTGTATTGATTGAAATATTTACTACTCCAGATATCCAAATAATCACCAAATAACTACTCATAATTGTGTAGTGAAAGAAGATAACTATAATTAATTATTGGTGGTAGAAATCTATTGCCAGAATAGAAGAAGATAATACTATAATAACATTATTTATTTAACTAAATTTAAACTGAAATTATGAAAAAATTAGCATTACTTATCTCAGCCCTTGGATTATTATTCATGTTTTCTTGCGAAGATCCTAATGAGGATATTGCTCCTAAAAAAGAACAAACTAGCAATAGCGGACATGATTTCGATTTAGAGTCAGACTTTTAATTAGTAATCCAATTTCCAAAAAGATTCCAATTATGAGATTATCTGTCCTAGTTTTAACAGGGTTAATGTTTTTCCTTATGTCATTTCAAGAAGGAAATAGTAAAACTGATCCTCAAAAGGAGCAGAATAACAAATCTACCAAAGAAGAAAAGGTAGAAGTTCTTGATGTTGATAAGGCTCTAGAAGATTTAGAGAAAAAAGAATTTAGAGTAATAAAGCAAAAGCCCATAGAAAAGAAAAAGGCTCAAGATTTTGATACTGATTCTGGTTGGTAATAAATAAATTACCTACAAAAAAGCGATCAGCAAAACAGTTATGCTGATTGCTTTTTTCTCCTTTTCTTCTATATTAATACTTCCTTCACCACTTCGCCTGCTACATCCGTTAGCCTATATCTCCTACCTTGATGTTTAAAGGTTAGTTTTTCATGATTGATTCCCATTAAATGTAAAAGGGTTGCCTGAAAATCATGAACATGAACAGGATTTTTTATTACATTGTATCCAAATTCATCTGTTTCTCCAAAAGAGAATCCTGGTTTTGTGCCTCCACCTGCCATCCACATAGTAAAGCTCCTTGGGTGATGATCTCTTCCGTAATTATCTTTGGTTAATTTACCTTGGGAATAATTTGTCCTACCAAACTCTCCTCCCCAAACCACTAAAGTATCTTCTAAAAGGCCGCGTTGTTTTAAATCTTTTACCAATGCTGCAGAAGCCTGATCCGTAGCCTTACATTGATTTTGAATTCCTTTTGGCAAAGAATTGTGCTGATCCCATCCCTGATGATACAATTGCACAAACTTTACATCCTTCTCTATTAGCCTCCTCGCTAGTAAACAATTTGCAGCATAAGTCCCTGGATTTCTTGAATCTTCGCCATATAGATCAAATACCCAGTCAGGTTCATCAGATAAATCTGTAACTTCCGGCACTGAAGTCTGCATCCGAAAAGCCATTTCGTATTGAGAAATTCTATTATTTATTTCTGGATCTCCAAACATTTCAAATTGAGCACTATTTAAATCTTTCAAATGAGAAAGCATTTCTTGTCTATCTCTATTGCCATAGCCATCAGGATTGTTAAGGAAGAGCACAGGATCTTTTCCAGACCTGAACTGCACTCCCTGGTGTTTTGAAGGAAGAAAACCATTTCCCCATAACCGGGCATATAAAGGCTGCCCTCCAGCATTTTTAGACACCAAAACAATGAATGATGGAAGATTTTCATTATCAGAACCAAGGCCATAATTTAGCCAGGAACCTATACTCGGCCGACCAGGTTGTTGAGAACCAGTTTGAAAAAAGGTAATGGCTGGATCATGGTTTATGGCTTCGGTGTGAAGCGATTTTATAAAACAAAGATCATCCACAATTTCGCTTGTATAGGGAAGTAATTCGCTAACAAATGTGCCAGATTGTCCATATCTGGCGAATTTATAATGTGAACCAGCTAATGGAAAAGAGGATTGCCCAGCACTCATTCCTGTCAGTCTTTGTCCCATTCTTACCGAATCAGGTAATTCCTGCCCATGTCGTTTTTCAAGCGTGGGTTTATAATCAAAAGTCTCTAATTGAGAAGGCCCTCCACTTTGAAAGAGGTAAATCACTCTTTTGGCTTTTGGAGGAAAATTTGGGTAAGAAATTGGAGCTGATTTGCCAAACAAGGAATTTGGATTTAGTATTGAACCTAAAGCAAGTGATCCAAGGCCAAGAGAAGACTTTTGGAGAAAGGTTCTTCTATTGATCACATCTGCAATATATTTATTATTATTTTTCATTATTCTTAAATTTTGTAAATATCCCTATTCTATATGTTATTCAAACCTCTGCCAAGCTAAGAATTAACAATTCAGGGAATTCATTTTTATCTTCTGGTGATAAAAGCATCTGAATTAATGATAGCACTATTGACTATGGACAAAGCTGCCAACTCAATTTTTTCCTGCTTTCCTAAAGATGAAGTTACTTTCATTTCCCCTGCGGTAAGCCATCCTGCCATTTTACCAGAATTCTTGTTAAACTTCTCAATCTGTTTTTCATACAGGTTAAGAAGTGCATCTAATTCTTTTCTCTGAGGTTTTCTCGCTGTCAATAATCTAAATCCATCGGTAATCTTCGCACTTATTTCTCCTTCCATATTTAGTTGCTTTATAGCTAAAGCTTTCGAAGCTTCCACAAATTGCGGATCATTTAACAAAACCAATGCTTGTAATGGCGTACTGGTTTTCTCTCTATTGACGACACAATAACTTCTACTGGGAGCATCAAATGTATTCATTGAAGGTGGAGGTACAGTTCTCTTCCAAAAAGTATATAAACTTCTTCTATACAAATCACTTCCCTTATCCTGCGTGTATGCGGAACCATTTACTTTCCAAAGCCCTTCAGGTTGATAAGGTTTCACACTTGGACCACCAAGTTTTTCATTCAATAAACCACTAGCATACAACACATTATCTCTTAGCATTTCGGCTGATAGCCTGAAAGCTGGCCCCCTGGCTAATAAAACATTATCAGGGTCAAGCTCTCTAAGTTCCTTGGTGGACATAGAAGATTGCCTATAAGTTGAAGACATTACAATCGTTTTTTGTAATGCTTTAATATTCCAACCAGACTCCAAAAACTGAATAGCCAGCCAATCTAAAAGTTCGGGATGACTGGGTAATTCGCCCTGATTTCCAAAATCTGCTGTTGTATTTACCAGTCCTCTGCCGAAGTAATTTTTCCAGAATCTATTAACAAAAACCCTTGCAGTAAGTGGATGATCTTTATGCATTAACCACTTGGCTAGCCCAAGCCTGTTTCTTGGATAGGTATCTGGAAATGGTAGTATGCTTTCTGGAGTTCCTGGAATTACCTCTTCTGATTTGGCATCATAAACCCCTCTTTCAAGAATAAAAGTTTTTCTGGGTGACTTTAATTCATCCATTACCATTACTTCTGGTACATCTTCAAGCAATTTATTTTTTCTCGATCTAACCTGATTCAAAGATTTGAGATTCCTTTTATATGCCACCGAAAAATTATTCAGGTAATAATCATATATCTCCTCGGAATCAAATGACTTATCTTCCTGATGCGCCAAAAGGGCTATTTCAGGAAGTGTTAATTCTAAATCAAATACCTTTATTTCGTCTACCACAGCATCTTTTATCCCAGTCCCTCTCCATCTGGCACCTATTTGCAATCCGGGTTCATCCTTCATATTGGGGAACATGATATCTTTATAAAGCTTATCTTTTTCAACATCGAAAGCCAACTCTATCCCATCTACAAATAATTTAAAACCATCTGCTTTACTTGAGCCATCATAGGTAACTGTTAAATGTGTCCATTTGTCTTTGGGGACATCCTCTTTAGAAACCTTAATAATATTATTATAGGGCCAGGTATGTGCCATCAATAATTCAAATTTATTATCTCTTAGGGCTAAATGGTACCCCCTGAAATTATAAATGATAGCTCCATTTCCTTTATGAAGAATCACTCCATCTTTCAATGATTTGGGAATATTTACCCAAATCCCAATGGAAAATGGCTGAGATCGATTAAATGCACCTACTTTCCTCAAATTAAGCTCCTCATCTCCATTTAATTTCACCCCTTTCCCAAATTTTCCCTCAACAATTACTGGTTCCACTAGAGTGGCAGAATCTTTAAGGGAAATTTTACTGATAAACTTTTTCCCCTTTATCTGATCCAGAGAAAAGTGAGCGATCGGTTTTTTAATAATTCTTTCCGGCTTTTGAAACTCTTTACTCTTGAAACCCTCTTTCTCCAGGCTTTTAATCTCTTTTAGTTTATTTTCAGTTACTGAAATTTGTTGATCTAAAAAGGAAATGATACTATCTTGTTTATCATTAGTAATCATTAAGGTTGGTACTGGCATGGCATCATCCCAGGATATCTGACCTGCTTCATCTATATTATTAAAATAACCAAACAGTTGGAAATATTCCTTTTGAGAAATAGGATCATATTTATGATCATGGCAACGGGCACATTCCACAGTTAATCCTAAAAAAGCAGTTCCCAATGTATTAGTTCTATCAGCCACATATTCTACCCGAAATTCTTCATTAACAATACCCCCTTCCATATTTTGGGCATGATTTCTATTAAAACCAGTAGCCAAAATTTGTTCCTTGGTTGGGTTTGGAAGTAAGTCTCCTGCCAGTTGCCATTCCACAAACTGATTGAAAGGCATATTTTCATTAAAGGCCTGTATAACCCAATCCCTCCAGAGCCACATTGGTCGATACCTATCTACTGAATATCCATGAGTATCGGCAAATCTTGATAAATCCATCCAGTCAACAGCCATTTTTTCTCCATAATGTGGAGATGCCAAAAGTTTATCTACCATTTGCTCATAAGCATTTGGAGATTTATTATTTAGGAATTCATCTATTTGCTCTATTGATGGAGGCAAACCAGTAAGATCTAGTGCTACTCTCCGGATAAGAATTTCCTTTTCAGCTTCAGCATTTTGCGATAAACCTTCTTTTTCTAATCGACTCAATACATAATTATCAATGGGATTGAAAGCTGAAGCTTGATTTTTAATATCTGGAATCGGGTGCTTTTCAGGTATTATGAACGCCCAATGAGGTTTAAACTCAGCTCCTTGCTCAATCCATTTTATCAAAATAGCTTTTTCTTCTTCAGAAAGAGAAAGGTTTGATTCCAAAGGAGGCATTATCAATTCCTCATCTTCAGAAATAATTCTGTAAAAAACCTGGCTCTTAGAAAGTTTACCAGGAACAATAGGAAAATTCCCAGGGTTTTCAGCAAGTTCGGCAAAAGCTAGTGAACTAGAGGTAAGCTGTAATTCTGCCTTTACACCAGCTTTATCTGGTCCATGGCAAGCAAAGCATTTATCTGAAAGGATAGGTTTTACATGAAGATTAAAATCTATTTTTTCGGGTAATTCGGCCTTAGCCTTGCCCACTTCAGCGGGTAGTTCTACCTCACATGACTGAAATAGCAACATTAAAAAAAAGAGAAAAACTAATAATAGCCAATATTTATATTTATAAGGATAATAATACTTATGCAGTACATAATCATTTATTTTCATAAAGAAGGGAATAGTTTAATAGTCAACAATTTTAATCAATCTTATTTTCTAAACATTAATTCAATTGATTTGAACTGTCTTTAATATAAGAAAATTAAAATTACAAGAATAAGCTTATTATATAATAATATCAATACATAAAAAAGGGCTATTTTTGCACAAATCCGTTTTATTTGTTGACGAAATAGATAATTTTATATACAAATCTTATAACAACTTAAGCCTTCAACTTTTACATATGAGTTATTCTCGCCTAGACAGTAATTGGAAATATGAGAATGTTTTTAGCCCTTTTTCCAGGATCTATCTTACTTATTACAGAAGGAGGGGGTTGGGTTTGGCACAATGAGAAAAAATTTCTACTTAAACCAAATCATTTGTATTTAATTCCAAGGTTTACCTTAAGCAAGTATCATTGCGATAATTTTTTAAACCAATACTATATTCATTTCCTAAATGAATCGGAGGATACATTAGGCGTTTTTGAAGATCTTTCTTTCCAATTTGAGGAAGAAGCCACTTCGATAGATTTTCAATTAATTGAAAAATTAAATAGATGTGCAGAATTAAATATACTTAATAAGTGCCACAACTTTTTGATAATGAGATAAAAGTACTCAATATAAAATAGTACTGGTACTAATTTCATTTAAATATGGGGAAAAGTTTAACAGAGTCCGATCCTAAAGACTATGATAATAAAACTGATTTGCTCAGTTTTAATCAGATCGATGAAAAGCCAAACCCCCAAAACCACCTTGAAAGCAAAGGCATTTTGCTCCAATTATTTTCAAGGTTTATTGTTACTGTTCAGATATAAGGTTAAGCAAAATGGGGTTTTCCCCTTAATGCAATAGTTAAGGCATTTAGGACGGGGAGTTTTTGTTTTTTCACAGAACTAATGTATCCACGAATTCTGCAAAAAACATCAAGGCCATGCA
>JAHQVQ010000059.1 GCA_019634305.1 Flammeovirgaceae bacterium
TGACCATTTGTTATTTTTGTGGATTCATCATTTTCTTCCTTTCTCTCATTTCAAAACTAATCGGGGTTTTTCTCTTAATCAGAAGAAATGAAACCATTAATCATCATGACTTCCATGAAGTCAGTTTGAATGGAAATCAACACCAGGTTTTTTCTTTTTTTAATTACATTTTCTTCAACAGGAAGTTATTTCCAGCCAACACTCAGGAAACTCTTATTAAGCATGAACTGGTGCACATCAAGCAATGGCATAGCGTAGATGTTTTAATATTGGAAATTTTACAAACCATCTTTTGGTTCAATCCTTTATTCCATTTTTTCGGGAAGTCACTTCAAAATGAACATGAATATTTAGCTGACCAACAAAGCGTAAAAAATCAGAGCAAAAATACCTATACCAACACATTACTAGCCTTAGCTTGTAAAAAAAGGCCATTATTGGGACAAGCATTTGCCTACATTCCAATCACAAACCGTATTCTCAAACTTTCTCAAAAACCTTCAATCTCCATGGAAAAATCAAAATATCTGGCTACCCTGCCTATACTTACTTTTTTATTCGTTTGCTTTTCCTGTTCTCTAAATGATCTGGATGATAATATTTATGCTGAAGAGGGTAAAAACATTCAGGTGAAATCTGTTAAAGTAACTATTACAGCCAACCCCTCTCAGGCATCCCAACACTATGACATTGGTAATATCTCTTTTGATGAAAGTGGTAAATTCAATGTGGAGGAAACTTCCCTGAAAAAATTCAACCCAATCATTAATTACGACCAGGAAAAACAAACAGCACCCCCCGTAATGAAATTTCTAGTCTTGATAAATAGTAAGTGGTCATTATTAAATAATAATAAGATCTTTGACAACACCACAGGACTTCGAAAAGATTTTTATGCCAAAAGAATTCAATGGTTGGTAAGTTATGAATGGATGATAGATCAGGAAGTCTTTTTATACTTAAACCAATCTGAGGCATATGCTTTAGGAAAAAGAAAAGAACTTGTGGAAGAAAATGGGTTTTCTAATAGTCTTAATTACATTCAGGCAAACGAAAATTATTTTAAGGTTGAAAGGATGGAAGAAGGAGGAAAAAGTACAGTGGAAACAAGAATCCAATTAAATGAAAAACAACAACCGGTAACCTGGACAAATACTAAATTCTTTAAATCCAACTCAACTATAAACACTTTTGAAAACCCTTCACTTACTAACCGAAAAACCAACCATTTTGAAATTGAATATGATGCTTACCAGCTGCCTTCTTCTATCACCCAAACGCATACAGAAGAGTGGGAAGCCAATCTCGAATTTGTAGCCCCGGTAACCCAATGGAAGACTTTGCTAAAAATGGATTATAATGCCAAAAATCATCTAGAAACACTGGAATACTTTGATAATAATGGAAGCTTAGTCCAAAAGTATATACTCAGCTATGATGAAAAAGGATACTGCACTAAAAAATCTTATTTCGATGAAAAGGGTGAGTTGGATTTTGTTCTTTTGTTTGACTATGAGTATGTTCAAACTTTAGAGTAATCCTAAGCTTTCTTTACTTACTTTTTTCTTCTTATTAGAGCACAAAATTTAGGTTTTCCCAAACCAATTTCGGTTTAGTATACAAGAATCTCATATTTCTATTATTTTTGCGACTCAATTATTAAAAATGGTCATTTTAATAATGATAATAGTCCAAGTGGACTTGAATGTAAATTCCAGAAAACTTCCTTAAAAAAGGAGGCAAAAATAAAGCAAAATGAAAATCTCAATAGATTGGTTAAAAACATATATTGAACTTACTGAATCGCCAGAAGAACTTGATAAGTTACTGACCAGTAGTGGATTGGAAGTAGAAGGCGTTGAAGAGTTCGAATCGGTGAAAGGAGGATTGAAAGGATTGGTGATTGGTGAAGTCAAGACTTGCGAAAAACACCCCGGAGCAGATAAATTAAGCATTACCAAAGTGGATATTGGTGGGGAGGAATTATCTCCTATTGTTTGTGGAGCACCAAATGTAGCTGCCGGGCAAAAAGTAGTTGTTGCCACTGTTGGATCTACGCTTTATCCTGCCGAAGGTGATCCTTTTAATATCAAGAAAGCAAAAATCAGAGGAGAAGTTTCTTTGGGAATGATTTGCGCAGAAGACGAAATTGGACTTGGAGAAAGTCATGATGGCATCATGGTACTAGATACTGATTTGCCAAATGGTACGCCAGCCGCAGAATTTTTCCAACTACAATCTGACTATGTGTTGGAAATTGGACTTACGCCAAACCGGGTTGATGGAGCATCTCACTATGGCGTAGCCAGAGATTTAAAAGTCTTGCTTGATCGTCCATTAAAATCATTAGGAAAAGAAGAATTACCTGCAAGTGACAATTCACTTCCAATAGAAGTAATTGTGGAAAATGAGGGAGCCTGCCCAAGATATGCCGGAGTGACTATAAATAATATTCAGGTAAAAGAATCTCCAGACTGGTTAAAAAACAGGCTTAAAGCCATTGGGCTTGCGCCTATCAATAATGTAGTGGATGCCACCAACTATATTTTGCATGGATTGGGGCAACCACTTCATGCTTTTGATGCGGCAAAAATCAAAGGCAATAAGGTAATCCTAAAAACGCTTCCTGAGGGTACTCCATTTACCACTTTGGATGAAGAGGAAAGGAAATTATCTGCTAATGACCTGATGATTTGTAATGCGGAAGCCCCAATGTGTATTGCCGGAGTTTTCGGTGGAGTTGAATCCGGAGTAACTGAAAGTACGACCAGTATATTCTTGGAAAGTGCCTATTTCGATCCTGCTTATATCAGAAGAAGTTCACAATTCCATACTTTAAAAACCGATGCTGCTTTCCGATTTGAAAGAGGAATTGATCCGAATGGAACGGTGAAGGCTTTAAAAGTCGCAGCAAACTTAATTATGGAATTGGCTGGTGGAAATATTTCCTCAGATATCACTGATTTGTATCCAAATCCGATCAAAAGTTTTGAGGTGGAAATTAAATACAAAAATGTAGACAGGCTTATCGGGAAAGTATTGGACAGGGAATTAATCCAGAAAATACTGACTGGTTTGGATATTGAAATTATTGCCAAATCGGAAGACGGACTGAAATTATCAGTTCCACCTTATAGAGTAGATGTACAGAGAGAAGCGGATGTGATTGAAGAAATTCTAAGAATCTATGGCTATGATAATATTGAAGTTTCAGAAAATCTGAATGCAGATTATCTGGCTGAGTTTCCACAGGTTGATCCTGATAAAATAAAGGGAGATATTTCCCAAATGCTTTCCGGAGCTGGTTTTCAGGAAATGATGACTAATTCGCTTACCAAAGCCAGTTATGTTCAGGAATTAGATAGTTATTCTTCAGAAAATGATGTAGTGATTTTAAATGCTCTGAGTGAGGATTTGGGTGTGATGCGTCAAACGCTTTTGTTTTCCGGTTTGGAAGTTTTAGCTTATAATATCAACCGAAGGCAAAAAGATTTGAAGTTGTACGAGTTCGGCAGATCTTATCATAAAAAAGAGGATAACTATTCAGAAAATAGCTGGTTATCCATTTTTGTGACAGGCGCTGAAACACAGGAAAGCTGGAGAGCTAAAACCAAGCCTGTGAGTTTCCATTCTCTTTCGGCCATTGTAAATTCCCTTTTCGCCAAAATGAATTACGATCAAAACGTAAGTACTGAAGTACTTGATAATTCAGGTTGGGATTATGGTTTGGTTTATAAAATCAACCAGAAAGAAGTAGCCAAAGTTGGGAAAGTGAGTACGAAACTGGCTAAAAAATCAGGGATCAGTCAGGAAGTATTTTATGGGGAAATTGACTGGGGCTATTTATTGAAAAAATTCAATCCTAAAATTATTTACAGTGAAATTCCAAAATTCCCGGAAGTTAGAAGAGATTTATCTTTGGTGATGGATAAAAACCTGACTTTCAATGAAGTGAAAAACTTTGCTTTAAGATCGGAGAGAAATATCCTGAAAAGTATCAATGTATTTGATATTTATGAAGGGGATAATCTTGGTGATGGCAAAAAATCTTATTCGGTAAGTTTTATTTTACAAGATCCATCCAAAACCTTAAATGACAAGCAAATTGATAAAACTATGCACAAATTAATCAATGGTTTTGAAAGGCAGCTTGGTATTTTGATAAGGAAATAAGAAAGTGACAACAACATAAAAAAAATCCTGAAAACTAGTTTTCAGGATTTTTTTTATGTTGTTCAGGGTTTTGTTGCTCGATAATTTCCTTCACGGTTTCTACAATTTCATCAATAGTAAGATTGTCAGGGAAGACAATAGGTGCTTTAAATTTTACTTCCAGCTTCACCCCTCTTTTTTTGTAAAACAGTCCTTTTTTATCAAATGCTCTTCTAAATCCATTGATTACCACAGGAACCACAATCGGATTTAATTGTTTGATTAGATGGGCAGTTCCTTTCCTTATTGGTGCATAAGGACTTGTAGTGCCTTGTGGAAAACTCACCACCCAACCTTGTTTGAGTGCCAGCTTTATTTTCTCAAAGGCATTTTCATCAACATTCCGATTTACATTATGTCCCTGCGCCCGCCAGGATCTTTTTATAGTTACAGCCCCGGCATAACTCAAAATTCGGGGAATCATCCCTCCATCTTTCATGGTTTCTTCTGCTGCCACATAGAAATTATTCACCCTGGGCATGAGCAGGTAAAGGGGAAATTTTATAGTATTCTTAAAATGCCATTTCACGCTACAAAAAATATGGTAAAAGGCAATTACATCAGCAAAATAAGTCTGATGGTTGGACAGGAAAATCACATTGGTATTAGGGAGATTTTCTATATGTTCCGTCCCTTCAATTTTCATTGAATTAGTCAGAGCATACCTAGGATAAGTTACTGCCCCCACTACTCCAATTAAAAATCTTTTTATAATAATATAATTACCAAAGGGATCTTTTTTAAGGAAAGGAAAAGTTGGTAATTTCTTTTTTCTCATCAGTACTGCTACTTTAATAATTGAGAATTATTTGCCAATTTTAATCAACTCTAAACTGTAATTTCCAGAATATTTCCATCGGGGTCGACTATACTGCTTTCATAAAAACCATCCCCGGTAGTTCTTGGTCCATCAAGTTTTTTAAAACCATCTTTTACCAATTGCTCAGTAAACTCATTTACTTTCACTTCACTCCCAACTGAAAATGCTAAATGGGTAAATCCTGAAAAGAACTTATCCGGATTTTTATCCTGTTCAGTCATTCCCACTCTTTTCATCAATTCCAAACTGGCTCCATCCTTAAAAGTAATAAAATAGGACTCAAATCCTTTTTTTGAATTTATATATTTTTCGTTGGATGAACCCTGGAAATACTTTACGTAAAATTCTTTTAATTCTTCCAGTTGGTCAGTCCAAATAGCAACATGGTTTATAGTCATAATTTATTTTAGGATAAGGTAAATAATAATTTGAAAGCTAAAATAGAATAAATTTTTAAGTAAATACCAGAGTTCCACTCCGGGTATTTAAATATTGAACAACTTCACCTCTATATCAATCAGTTAAGCGGCACAATTGAAAACATTTAATTGTGCCCAATTACCTACCTGCACTTTTAATTTCCTAATTTTGAACCTTTAAAAAATATACCTGCCCATTTGTTTAAGGCAAAGCTTAAATTTTTGATTATTTATGATGCAGATTGATATCATCACCTGTCTACCAAAATTATTAGAAAGTCCGTTTAATCAGTCCATTGTGCATAGGGCAAAATCAAAAGGACTGGTTACTGTAGATATCCATGACTTAAGGGATTACAGCATCAATAAGCATAAACAAGTGGATGACTATGCCTATGGTGTGGGAGCAGGAATGGTATTGATGGTAGAGCCAATTCTCAAATGCATTGAGCAGTTGCAGGCTAAAAGGACTTATGATGAGATTATATACATGACTCCGGATGGGGAAACTTTTGACCAACCTATGGCAAATCAATTATCCTTAAAAAAGAATCTGATAATTATTTGTGGACATTATAAAGGCATTGATGAAAGAATAAGAGAGCATTTAGTGACTAAGGAAATCAGTATTGGAGATTTCGTGCTTTCTGGTGGGGAATTGGCTGCTGCTGTTGTTTCCGATGCTATAATCAGGTTATTACCAGGAGTGTTATCAGATGAAACTTCTGCACTTACAGATTCCTTTCAGGATGGTTTATTAGCTCCTCCTGTATATACCAGACCTGCCCAATATAAGGATTGGTCTGTACCAGATATTCTACTTTCCGGGAATGAAGCTAAAATAGAACAATGGCGAATGGATCAGGCAGTGGAAAGAACCAAAACCAGACGCCCTGATATGTATGAAAAGTTTAAAAAGGATCAGATGGGTGAATAAATTCAACGATTCTAAAGTTGACTTTTATCATGGGAAGATATCCCTTCTGCTTTTAGTTTTGAGAAAAACAAATTCCTTTTCTAAAACTGAACTATGGCACATCCAACTATTCCAGAACACCTCAAACCCAGATTTGATGAGAAAGATGAAAATCAAAGAGGGCAACTTTTTAACAATAAATTATTAGAGAAGTTAACCAGAACTACCTTGGAGGTACCTGTGATTATGCATACCATAATTGCAAGCACTGTGCTTTTTTTGGGTTATTCCAAAGTTGGGCTTACTCCAATACAATTGATCGCTCTATTTTTTGGAGGAGTACTGATGTGGACATTCACAGAGTATTGGGTACACCGGGGAGTTTATCATTGCCAGACTAATTGGAAATGGCTAAAAAATGTCCAACATATGGGCCATGGGATTCATCATCAATACCCCAGAGATTCCAAAAGACTGGCAATGCCACCTCTACCTGCTATCGTTCTGGTATCTCTAATATTTGGAATTTTTTGGTTGGTAATAGGGAATTATGCATTTGGTTTTTTTCCCGGTTTCCTAATTGGCTATATGTTGTATATCACCCTTCATTATGCTCAACACAGGTATAAGGCTCCAAAGTTTAAGCCTTTGCAAACACTTTGGAAATTTCATGCTTTGCACCATTATAAATATCCTAATAAGGCTTTTGGAGTATCTACCAGACTTTGGGATTATATTTTTAGAACGATTCCCGAATAATCCTACTATTTTCTGGTTACTTAAGCGAACAGCTATTGGTTTTAAGAAAAGAAATTAGTTTCCTTTTAGGGTAAATACAATTTACCTTAGTAAAGATTCTGGATTTTATTTTAGAACTTTACATAGGAATAAGTCTTTAACAAATATTAATTGCAAAATTGAATACTTCATTTTTGTATAATCTTCTAATTACTAACATTTTATAAAAAATAAATGATCATAATAGCCTTTTTCATTTGGCATTGGTATGCCTCTCTTTTTTGTCAAACCTTCTTTTTACATCGGTATGCAGCACATAAATCTTTTACTATGTCCAAAACTTGGGAAAAAGTTTTTTATATAGTCACATGGATTTGTCAGGGTTCCTCCTACCTAAGTCCATATGGATACGGAGTAATGCACCGACTTCACCATGCCTATCCTGATACTGAAAAGGACCCACATTCTCCAAAATACTCGGATAATTTATTTTCAATGATGTGGGATACAAAAAATATTTATTCTGCTATCAAAAGAGATCAGTATCCGGTAGAGGAGCAATACAAAAAAGGTGTTCCAAACTGGAAAGCCTTTGATAAATTCGCTTCTTCATGGTTTTCAAAATTAGGCTGGGGAATTTTCTATACCTTATTTTACATCCAATTTGCCGATCATTGGTGGATGTTCTTATTGTTACCTATTCATTATTTAATGGGTCCGGTTCATGGTGCAGTAATCAATTGGTTTGCCCACAAAATTGGGTATGTCAACTTTAAAGTGAGTGATACATCCAAAAATATACTTCCATTCGATTTTCTTATGTTTGGCGAAGGCTATCACAATAACCATCACAAATATGGAGGTAGGGCAAATTTTGGAGTCAAGTGGTTTGAAATTGATCCAGGCTATGTAATGATTAAAATAATAAGTGCCTTTGGTATCATTAAAATTAAAAAAGCACAATCATGATAAATTTCGAATTAATTGAGGCTAATAAAGAAGCACTTAGGGAACAGTTTTTAAATGCAAAACCATTCCCACATCTTGGTATTAAAGATTTTTGTCATCAAGACAAAATAGAAAAATTGTATGCCAGTATTCCGGAAATTGAGACTAAAAGTGCTGATTATATTTTTGCTAAAAACAAATTCGAAAAATCGAAATTCAGGGAAATGGGTGAGGATTTCGAGGAATTATATCAGGATTTAATTTCTGAAAGATTCCAAAAATTGCTCGCCTATATTACCAATGAAAATATATTTATAGATCAAAAATTTTACGGTGGGGGAATTCATCAGGGCAAAACAGGAAGTTTTCTCGATATGCATGCCGATTTCAACTACCATCCTCTTGAGCCAAAATGGTTTAGAAACCTGAATCTTCTTTTATACTTAAACAAAGATTGGAAGAAAGAATATGGTGGAGAATTGAAATTAGAGGATAAGCGCACTGGGGAAAAAACAGATGTAGATGTGCCTTTCAATCAGATGACGATTATGCTTTGTAGAGGATATACCCTACATGGATACGATCCTATCAGCTTTCCTGAAGGAACTTTTAGAACTTCCATTGCTGCTTATGCCTATACCTTGCAGGAAGACAGAAAGGAAGCAGCAAGAACAACTGAATGGCATATTGAAAAAGAAAAAGGTGGTACTTTAAAATATTTGATTTCAAAAATATGGGTGCCCGCAGTGAAACTAAAAAGTAAATTTTCTAAAAGTAAAACCGCTGAAAATTAATCTATCGGTTTTCTGTAATTTTATACTTTAAAGTGAGTGGAAATTCTCATAAGAATTCATTTTCCCACTCACTTATTTTTTTTATTATTGTAAACAACCTTACCAAACAACTTCCATTTTTTCCAATTCTAACACTTGCTATCATCCAAAGTATGTTCTACAAATGTATCCTCCTATTTTCAATTTTTATCCTTTCAACCCTTCAATTAAAAACAAAAAAAAATCAACCTCCGGTTTCAGAAGCACAAACCACTGTAAATGATCTAAAAATTTATCTGGATCAATTACAAAATGATCCCGAGATGAAAGGTTCTTTAGTCTCTTTTTACCTTACTTCCTCAGATAAAAAAGAAGCATTAATGGACTATAATGGTGATTTGGGTATGGCAACAGCCTCTACTATGAAAGCCATTACCACTGCAACCGGCTATGAAGTTTTGGGAGCTGATTTTAAATTTGAAACTAATATTGAATATGATGGTGTCTTAGCTTCCGATGGTACCTTAAATGGAAATGTTTATATCCGTGGAGGTGGTGATCCAACTTTAGGTTCGGATAACATGCCTTCCTTGATGGATTTTTTTGCCAATAGAATTATAGAAAAAGGCATTCGAAAAATAAATGGGGCAGTGATTGGAGACGCTACTATTTTTGAAACTCAAATGACCCCAGATTCATGGACCTGGGATGATATGGGAAATTATTATGGAGCTGGAGCATCAGGACTTTGTATTAATGAAAATCAATATCGATTATTTTTCAAAACAGGAGTAAATGAAGGAGACCCAACCACAGTTACGGGGATGGAGCCAAAAATTCCAGGCATCAATTTTAAAAACGAAATTTTAACAGGAAAAAAGAGGTCAGGGGATAATGCTTACATTTATGGCGGGGAATACTCTTATGAAAGAAATGTAAGAGGAACTCTTCCTCCAAATTATAAAGATTTTATGATAAAAGGGTCTATTCCAGACCCAGCACTTTTCTGTGCAGACAGGTTAAAATTTGCACTGGAAGCTAAAAATATAACCGTTTCCCAACCAGCTACAACTTGCAGGATTTCTGGTAAATCGGATCAAAACAGGATCAAAATTTACAGCCAACACTCCGCTCCATATAGCGAGATTATAAAAGAAACCAATTTTGAAAGTGTTAACCTGTTTGCTGAAGCAATTTTTAGGATGATCGGCTACAAACTAAAGGGCGAAGGAAGTAATTCCAAAGCCGAAGAAGCCATTAAAGAATTCTGGGAAACCAAAGGTGTTGATATGTCAGGTGTATTTCTGGAGGATGGTAGTGGGCTTTCCAGATTTAATTTAATTTCTACAAAACAAATGACGGAAATCCTTAAACTCACTTACCAAAATGATGAGGAAAAATTTTATTATTACTCGCTCCCTTTGGTTGGAAAATATGGTACTGTGAAATATATGGGCAAAGGAACTGCGGCAGATGGAAGAATCAGATCAAAAAGTGGTTATATCAAACGGGTAAGAGGATATACTGGTTATGTTAATACATTATCAGGAAAGAAACTTATTTTTAGTGTTTTAATCAATAATTACTCAAAATCTTACAGAGATCTTACCAAAGATTTTGAAAAGCTTATGGACTTGATGGCAAGGCTTTAAATTTTATTAAGATAGTTTTATAGCAAATCACCCTATTTTTCCACCATTTCATTTGGCTTTATTTCTTACCATAAAATTTTTCACTGTTTAAATTAAAAAAAACCTACATATTAGTCCATCTTGTTGAAATTTAAAGGCATTCTAATTGATGATTCGATAGTTTCACAAACACCAAATAATAAACTTAAACTAACAAGATGAAACGGTCCATAGCCGAATTTAAATTGAGTCACACCAAGAGCTATAATTAACTTTTGTGTCACAATTTCATCAGAAAAACAAATAATAAACAGATGAGAATAATAATTTATACAGCTTTAACAATCTTAATTTCCAGCCCATCATTACTAGCTCAAACTTCTCAAAACCTTCAGGCTTCTAATCAGAGAATTTCTGGAGAAGGATTTTCTATCCACAGCTATTTAGATGAAAACTCTTATTTCCTCATCACTGCTTCAAAAACTTCCAGTAAAAACTTCACGATTGAAACCAAAGAAGAAGCTGGTTTTTTAGTGGTAAAAATACAGGAATGTAAAACTTCTCTACAAATACTTCTGACTACAACAAATGGGAAAATCATATTAAAAAGGGATTTTAATGAGTCTGAATTTGCCTTTCACCACGATTTAAATACTGAGGCTTCCGAAATTTTCTTTATGCAGGTTTTAGATAATAAAGGTATAGAATTGAGTAGGCTTCATATAGAAAAAGTGAGGAATCTGGATAAAAATAAAAGACCAGATCTTTTTTCGATAGACTAACCGAAAGTCTAATCCTACAAAAAAGCTCTTCAAATTCATGAAGAGCTTTTTTGTTTCGTGATAAAAAGTTTTTTTCTATTTTCCTACTTCTACCATACCTCCAACTACACCAACTTCATAGGAAAATAATCAGGAATATATTTGTAAACTGGAGCTTTTCCTATTCCCCAAAAATAGTATAATAGTAAAATGGGAAATAAACCTTTTTTGGTTATTTCACAGCTCGTGTCATCCTGTCTTTGCCTTGCATATCCTGTAAAACATCAACA
>JAHQVQ010000060.1 GCA_019634305.1 Flammeovirgaceae bacterium
AGTACTCTTACTGAAAATGGTTGGTTTACAATAAAGAAAGGAAAAGGATACAGCACACTTGTTCGTGCCTATACTACCTGGCAACATAAATTCACTCAGGATTTAATTTTAAATGCAGGACTTCATTATCAATACTTTAACCTGAGTAGTAGTAGTGCTATTGAACCAAGGGTAGGACTCAAATATAATTTAAATTCCAGACAAACTATCAGTTTTGGGTATGGTGTCCATCATCAAATACAACCTTTACCTACTTATTATACTCAAACAGAAATGCCTGATGGTAGCACTGTCAGTCTGAATGAAAATATGGATTTTACCCAAAGTCATCATTTTGTCTTGGGGTATGATTATAAAGTTTTTCCAAATTTCAGGGTAAAAGCGGAGGCCTATTACCAAAAACTTAGTAATGCGCCAGTCGAAAGATTTCCAAGTTCTTTTTCTATGCTAAATGCAGGCGCAGAATTTGGTACACCTGATAATGATAATCTGGTAAATGGGGGAGAAGGATGGAATTATGGTATGGAAATAACACTGGAAAAAGTCTTTAGCAAAAACTATTATTTCCTGGCAACCACATCATTATTTAATTCAGAATACACTGGAAGTGATAATGTGAGACGAAACACTGCCTTTAATGGGAATTATGTTTTCAATCTGCTAGGAGGAAAGGAATGGAAAATCGGAAGCAAGAATAATGTTTTAGCAATAGACTTGAAAATGACTACTGCCGGTGGAAGGTATTATACTCCGATTGATTTGGAGAAATCCATTGAGGAAGGAGAAGAAGTATTAAATAATGAGGAAGCTTTCTCTATAAAATATGATGATTATTTCAGGACAGATGTAAAAATTGCCTATAGAATGAATAAGAAAAAATCTACGCACGAATTTGCGATAGATATTCAAAATGTCACCAACAGACAAAATATTTATAGGCAAAGTTTCAACTCCAGAACAAATACCATCACCAAGCAATACCAGCTAGGATTATTCCCAGTCCCACAATATAGGATTTTGTTTTAGGAAAAAAGGAAAAATGCCTTCAAAATAAGTGTGGAAAAGGATATCAGGTTAAGGTTTACTTTTTCTAGTCCCTGATGGGAAAATATGTTAAATATCTACTTTTCTTTCTCGGAAAACCTTTTTGAAGGCAGAGATTTTTGGACACTTTTCATCGAATGGAAAAGTGTCGAAAGTTTAATCAACTTGCTTGGCTTTTCATTTAGTAATATGGTTTTTTTGGAAAACAAAAAATTGATTCTTAACAATACTGTAATTTAATCTAATTTTCTAAAAGGGAAAGTACAGTATCTAAGAAAAAACCACCATTTCATTTGCTGAAATGGTGGTTTTTAAAATCTAGCTTGTAACTGGATTCGGTTGATGAACGTTACAAACTTTCACCTATTAGTTAGGCTTAAGTAGTCGCTTCGCTTATACTTAAACCAGATGGTTTTTTACCAAATCTTCACCCTAACACTATCAGCCCTCCACATCCCATTATTTTCTTTCACATTGAAAGCTGAATAAAAATCTTCCATGTTTGATAATGGGCCATTTGTCCTATACATTCCAGGAGAATGAGGATCTGTTGTTACCTGTGTTCTAAGGGTTTCATCCCTAAATTTAATTCTCCAGATAGTTCCCCAGGAAATAAAGAATCTTTGCTCTGGCGTAAAACCATCCATTGGTCCGGGTTTGCCATTCTTCTCATAAAAAAGCTGTAAACCATCATATGCGGCTTGTGCTCCTCCTAGGTCACCAATATTTTCCCCAAGAGTCAATTTTCCATTTACAGTTACCCCTTCAATAGGCTCAAAAGCATCGAATTGATTTACCAATCTGGCAGTTTTTTCCTGAAAGTTTTTTGAATCTTCTTCCAGCCACCAGTTTTCCATATTGCCTTCAGCATCAAATCTACTTCCCTGATCGTCAAAACCATGGGAAATTTCATGACCTATAACAGCTCCAATTCCACCATAATTTACAGCTTCATCGGCTTTATAGTTATAGAAAGGAGGTTGTAATATGGCAGCAGGAAAAACAATTTCATTATTCAATGGATTGTAATAGGCATTTACAGTTTGAGGACTCATTCCCCATTCTTCTCTATCTACAGGTTTTCCATATTTTTCAAGGTCTTTCTGGAAATCAAATTTGGCTGCATTCATTACATTCTGAAGATAAGAACCCTTTTCAGGACCGACCTCTACACTTAATTCGGCATAATCTTTCCATTTATCAGGATAACCTATTTTCACACGCATGGTGTTCACTTTTTTTACCGCATTCTCTTTTGTAGAATCGGTCATCCAGTCCAGATTATTGATCCTGATTTTATAGGCACCCTTAATATTTTCGACCATTTCTTTAGCCTTTTCTTTGGCTTCAGGAGGAAAGGTTTCATCTACATATAATTTTCCTATAGCTTCACCCATAAACCCACTAGTAGTTTGCAAAACCCTTTTCCATCTCGGTTTCATTTGTTTCAGCCCTCTTAATTCTTTGGAATAGAAATCGAAGTTTGCCGACTGATAATCATCATTTAAGAAAGGGGAAGCTCCTTTAAGCAAGTGCCATGTTAAATAGGATTGCCAGTCGGATACCGGAACCCCATTTACCACTCTTTCAAATTCCTGTAAAAAGTCAGGTTGCATTACGATAATAGTATCAGGAACAGTAGACATTCCCATATCTAAAAAATATTTTGACCAATCCATGGAAGGGGAAAGTTGACTCACACCTTCTATGGACATCTTGTTGTAAAGTGCTGGAATATTTCTTCTTTCTTCTATTGTCATTGATGAATTTGCCAGTCTTGTCTCCAGTTCAAGCACCTTTTGAGCCTCAGTTTCCTCCATTCCTTTCATTTGAAATACCCTGGAAATATGCTCCACATATTTCTCTCTGATTTCCACAGACCTGTCATCCTTTTTGGTGTAATAATCTACCTCTGGAAGTCCAAGTCCATCCTGAGCCAAATAAGCAGCATTTACACTGCTTTCTTTTAAATCTGGGAAAATTGCAAACCCAAAAAATGAACCTCCACCATAAGTTTGGTCTTCTGCAAGATAAGCTTGTAGGTCCTGTACATTTTTAATCGCGGCTATTTTATCGAACATAGCATTCAATGGCATAAGACCTGTAAGATCAGAAAGGGCTGAATCCATACCACTGGCATAGAAATCCGCAGCTTTTAGCTGATCGCTTCCTGCCGGGTATTTTCCGCTTTTTACCGCATTTTCCAGTACTTTCAGTACAACCTCATTATTGTCTTCACGTAATTCGTTGAAACTTCCCCACCTTCCCTGGTCTCCTGGAATTTCTGTGTTGGCAATCCAGTTCCCATTTACAAATAGGAAAAAATCATCTGCAGGGTTTACTGTGGAGTCAATATTGGCTAAGTTCAAACCTGAAACAGGAGCTTCTTTTTCCGCCTCCTGATTAGGGCTGCAACTGGCTAGCAGGGCAATTACCATAGCCGGGACTATGGCTAAATTTAATGTTGCTTTCTTCATTGTGTTTAAAGTTTAGAGTCATTGGGTTTTTATTCCCAATAATTACATGATTTGATGTTTATAGTTTTAATTACTAAAAATATGCATTTTGATAAATCTGATAAAGATAGTTTTGTTAGAAGGGAAAATAAAAAAGCAAACGGTTAAATTAAACTGTTTTTTGATGAAAAGCTTCATACCAGTGAAAATCCGGTACTTATAAAAAAATACCCTACTTTTATTGGTACTAATTTGGGATAGTCTTACGTTTATGGGGCAAGATTTTTTACAATAAGAACAAAGTATTTTCAATACCAATTAAACTAGTCCTTACTATTTTTTAAACTTATGTGTGGAATTACAGGTATTTATGCCTTCAATGAGATTGGAAGGTTTTTTTCTATTAATACCCACCAGTCGAACGAAACCCACAAACACCGTGGTCCAGATGCAGGTAAACTTTATAATGATTATTTTGTAGGTCTTGGGCACAGAAGGCTCTCCATTATTGATTTGTCTTCCCATGGGCACCAGCCTATGTCGGATAGTTCCGGAAGATATACGATTGTTTTCAATGGGGAAATCTATAATTTTAAGGAACTGAGGCAGGAACTTGAAGGGAAGGGCGTACAGTTCGATTCCCATTCCGATACCGAAGTTTTGCTTTATTTATATATTCATGAGCGGGAAAAATGCCTGGAAAAACTTAATGGATTTTTTGCTTTCGCAGTTTATGATAAGGGTGAAAATGAACTTTTTCTGGCAAGGGACAGGTATGGTATCAAACCATTTTTCTATTATCTGGATGAAGATAAATTGATCTTTGCTTCAGAAATGAAGGGGTTGATGGCGTATAACCTGGAACTGGAAGTGGACTATACCAGTATTTTCCAATACCTACAGTTTAATTACATTCCCGCACCAAAAACCATTTACAAAAACACCCATAAATTACTTCCCGGGCATTATATGCGGCTGAAAAAACGGGACGTTACCATCCGGAAATATTATGAAATTCCCTATCAGGAAGAAGGAAAACTGGCTTACTTGGGTTATGAAGAATCTAAAAAGCGTTTATTGGAATTGTTGGAGCAATCAGTTCATGATCGGATGATTTCCGATGTTCCACTTGGAGCTTTTTTAAGTGGAGGAATAGATTCTTCTACCGTGGTAGCACTGGCTTCCAAATTCACGGATAAACTCAATACATTTTCCGTAGGCTATAGAGACGAACCACTTTTTGATGAGACGAAATATGCCAACCTTGTCGCAGAAAAATACAAAACCAACCATACGGTATTCAAACTGACTACCGATGATTTTTTTGATCATATTTTCAATCTCCTTGATTTTTATGGAGAACCCTTTGCCGATTCTTCAGCCATTCCATTTTATATTTTAAGTAAAAAGACAAGAGAAAAAGTGACAGTCTCCCTTTCCGGTGATGGGGCTGATGAAATATTTGCCGGATACAATAAGTACAAAGGAGAATTTAAGGCAAGGGAAAATGGTTTTGCAGCCCAGGTGCTAAAATCAGCTTTACCTGTTTTAGGTGTTTTGCCAAAAACGAGAAATTCCTATTTGGGAAATAAATTCAGGCAAATGCATCGCTTTGCTGAAAGTATGACTCATTCCCCGGAAGAGCGATATTGGTACCTGAGCAGTTGGCAAAAAGAAAGTACTGCAAGAGGAGTTTTGTTGCCGGAAGTCATGGAGCAGATTGACCAAAATGGATATCAGGATAGGAAAAGTGAGATTTTAAGTTCTATAAAGGGTAGAGATTTCAATGAAGTGCTTTTTGCCGATGCCAAATTGTTACTCACCAATGATATGTTGCATAAAGTGGATTCCATGTCCATGGCGCATAGTTTGGAAGTGAGAGTGCCTTTCCTGGATCATCGGGTGGTAGATTTTGCTTTTTCCCTGCCAGCATCTTACAAAATAAATGGAGGAATGAAAAAGCGAATTCTTCAGGATGCTGTAAGAGACCTCTTGCCAAAAGAGTTATACAACAGACCGAAAAAAGGATTTGATGTGCCATTGGCCAGAGGCTACAAAAAGGAGCTGAGAAGCTGGATAGAAAATGAATGTCTTGAAGAAGATTTTATCTGGGAACAAAAGCTATTTAAGCCAGAATATATCAAAAAGCTAAAGAAAACTATTTTCAAAACCAATAACTTCGATCAGAATCAGATATGGGGAATTTTAGCTCTTCAACATTGGTGGAGGAAATTTAGGAGTTGATTGAGGAAATTATCAATTAGTATTGAAAATGGTTGCCACTGATAATCCACATTTTTTACTTTTTATTGAACCAGGAATTGAAGAAAAATTAAATGAACCTGTTATTGATGGTTGGGTTGATCTCATGAAATTTTCATTTGCCAATGCTAAAAAAGGATGCGGAGGAATGAGAAATGCAAAATTAGAATTTATTGAAGGTGGATTTTATAGAGGGGTTCATTCAACGGAATGTGGACAAGATAGTAAATGCTATGATTACCTTTTAGAAAATGGGATGGTAACAAACTCTTTGGCAAAACTCTATCTCATATGGTATAGAAACTCAATTACTGAAAGTGAGCTTTTAAAGTTAGAGGAATTAAAAAAGTTTTATTCTTATGACTTTGAATTAATTTTTAAAGGGGAAAGGAAAATTGATTTTAATTCTTTGACTAGAGAAATTGATCATAAATTACAATTAGATATTTCCACTAATTCCCTGATTGGCAAAGATATTTTTGGGACGAAGTTTATCATATCTAAAAACTATGAAAATAATACTCCATTTTACCATGTCAATTCAATAGAGGTAACAAATGAAAAGCTTATTAAGTTAATTGACTCTTTCTGGAGAAAAAATGGTGATTTTTAGATTTCTTGTGAAGAGGATAAAAACAAGATATTTTTTGTAATTAATAACATAGAAGTAAAAAAAGTGGGGTTGAGAAATTGCAGACCCCACTGGGACAAAATTTTGATATTAATCCTGATATCTTCGATGGAGACCTTACATTATCGATAGATAGAAGTGATTAACTCTATTTCAACTTCTCATTATTTTTATGCCTTTCTGAATCTCTTTTTGTTTTCTTATCCAGATTCTTTTTTAGTGCTTCTGTTAAATCAATTCCCGTTTGGTTGGCAAGACAGATTAATACAAAAAGTACATCAGCCATTTCATCTCCCAAATCTACTTTTTTATCCGATTCCTTAAAGGATTGCTCCCCATATTTTCGGGACATAATTCTGGCTACTTCACCAACCTCTTCCATCAAAATAGCTGTATTGGTCAATTCATTGAAATACCGGATGCCAGTGGTATTTATCCATTCGTCTACTACTTTTTGTGCTTCTTCTATTGTCATTATTATTCAATTTTATTTATCTGCTTATAATAAACCTTTTTCTTTTTTAAATTTCCATTACTATTCGAATAAAGTACTTTAACAAAGCCACGATCCATAAATGCTTCTATTACCCCTTTTACGGTTTTCAGGTTATGTTTAAATTCTACCCGTTCTCCTACTTCAAAACCGTATTGAGCATTTTCCGGTTCTCCTTTAATTAAAGTGGTTTTAGAATTCACTGTGGCATTACCAGGGTTGATTTTAGTAAGTTGGTCAAATAAAAATCTTTTTTCAAAAAAAGTGGTTTTATCTACAAAATATTTTACATCGGCAGTCCCTGTATTAATATTAGAAATCCTGCCTTTTATTAGCCTTGATTTGTTCTTAAATTTCACTTCTTCACCAACAATAAATCCATATTTAGCCTTCCCGATGAGATTTTCATCTAATTGATAATCTTCTAAACTCAGACTATTGGCTACATCTTCATTGAAAGGTACTTCTAATGTTCCTAAATCATTAGTTTGAGGCAAAACGATTTCTTCTTTTTGGGTTGGTTCATTCAGGAATTCGATGATATCAGCGGATAAAGTTACTTTAGTTTTAGAGAAAAGAATATAGAAACCATTTCGCCAATCTACTGATATATTAGCTAAAGCCTGCCCCTGTTTGATATTAATAGATTTATAAAGTCTGATTTTAGCTTCATAGACAAGGGCATCTTTATTTAAACCTCCAATTCCCAATACTTTTGTTGTTTGTGCACTGCTGGTGGTAATTCCGGTTATTTTAAAGTTGTTGTTGCTTAATACGGCATTTCCAGTCATCATTCCATTGTGAAATGCGCAGGAGGAACAGAAACTTACAAGAAAGAAAAATATAATTGTTTTATACATAACTGTTTTATTAAATGATATTTTTACGAAATATTAAACTATGAATTATTTTTTTTAAAAAATAGTGTATAAAAAAAAGGATAGATTGCAAAACCTGCCCTTTCTGAAAAAACTAAAAAATTTTAATCCTCCACACTCCTTAATAAATTGCCATCCAGATCGAAAGTGAGTTCCAATTCATCATCCCCTTTTTTAATTTCAACTTCATAGAAAGTACCATAATCAGATTCAATTACTTCCAATTCATCAATGGTGTAATCTTTAAATTTGGCTTCTACAGTGGTTTTGATGTATTCGGGTAATTCTCCTGTTTCTAATTCAATTTTTGAATAAATAAGGTTTCCCTCTTCATTAAAAAGATATTCTTTTTCTCCAGGGCCATCACCAATTTCAACTGTATAATATTGTTTTGTATTTATCTCTAAAGATTCTCCTCCACCAATAGCAGTACTAATTTTTTGCTTAATTTCTTCTGGTATTACTACTTCTGCTTTTTCAGTTTTTGGTGCACATGAGAAAAAAAATAAAGCAGAAAAAATAAAAACTGAAGCAATGATTTTCGGATTCATAATATTAGATTTTGGTTTTTAGTTTCTTAGTTTAAAAAATTTGGGTTATCAGGAAGTTTGAATTCTGACCAAATAATGATTTATTAATCAAAGGTAATTTACAGATTAAATTTCCTAATTAAAAAGATCCCCATGCTTTAAAGGGACTCATTATATATTCTTATAAAATCTTCTTTGGTGGCTGGGTTTGGATTGCATGGCAAACAAAAATCTTCTGAAGCCAATTGTGCCAATGACCCTATATGTTCGCTTTTTACCCCGATTTCGCTTATTTTCTGAGGTAAATTCAATTTTTGTGTCATATGGTTAATATGATCATTTACCGAAGTACCTGCATCTGAAATTTTTAAAGCATTGGCTAACCTCTTCATCTTCACTTCATTTCCTGGAGTATTAAATTCCAAACCTTTACCAAACATCAGACTAATGGCGGTACCATGGTGAGCATTCACTACAGTAGAAAGTGGATGTGCCAAGGAGTGTATTATCCCAAGACCTTTTTGAAAGGCAACGGCTCCCATTAGGGAAGCTATAAGCATTTTACTTCTCGATTCTATATCAGGATTAAATGTGGCTGTTTCTAGGCTTTCTGCAATTAAACTAATGGCTTCCAGTGCAATGCCATCAGCCATGGGATGAAAACCTTTGGCTAAATAAGCCTCTACATTGTGGGAAAGGGCATCTATTCCTGTGGCTGCGGTGAAAAATGGTGGTAAGTCCATTGTCAGTAATGGATCTGCAAAAATTTGGCTGGCTAACAATTGTGGAGCAAATAAAACCCTTTTTATATGGCTTTCATCCTCAGAGATTACAGTGCTTCTGCCTACTTCACTTCCGGTTCCCGCATTTGTTGGAATGGTCACAAAATAAGGTACTTCATTGGTGACTAGTTTCCAACCATCAAGCAGATCATCATAGTCGAATAAATCCCGTTTATGATTGATGCGCAATGCAATTGCTCTTGCAACATCAAGTGCAACACCACCACCTAATCCAATGATTGCATCGCATTTATTTTCATTGTAAACATCTCCACCATTTAGCACATCAGATTTTACCGGGTTTTTATGCATTTCAGAGAAGACTACCCCCTGAATTCCACTTTTATCCAAATCATTAATGATAGATTTAAAAAATGGTAATTCCTTTACTGTTCCATCAGTAACTACCAATGGTTTTCTGATGTTTTTGTCATTTAAATGCACTGGAAGTTCATCAATCACTCCGGCACCAAAGCGGATATTTGTGGGGAAACTGTAAGCGTATCTTTGGGTAAAATCCATAATTAAAAAGTAGCAGGTATTTAAATTATACGATTAATTTTTATAGAGGCTAATTATTAAAAACTCTTTAATCACTCTTCCCACAAACGCTCTTACCTAATTCAACTTCCTTTAGTGATTAGCACTACTGCAAAAGCAGCAACCCCCTCTTTTTTCCCCACGAAGCCAAGTTTTTCCGTAGTAGTGGCTTTTATGGAAATATCTTCTTCTTCAAGATCCATTACACCAGCAAGGCATTTCTTCATTTCGGGAATATGAGGATTTACTTTTGGTGCTTGAAGGCAAATGGTAGAATCTACATTACTTATTTCATACCCAGCCTCTTTCACCATTCTCACCACATCTTTGAGTAAAATTTTGCTATCAATCCCCTTGAATTTTTGATCAGTATCGGCAAAATGAAATCCTATGTCTCTCATATTTGCAGCTCCCAAAAGAGCATCGCAAATGGTATGAATTAAAACATCTGCATCAGAATGACCAATTGCTCCGTGGGTGTGGGGTACTTTTATACCACCAAGCCAAAAATCTGCTCCTTCCTCTAGTTTATGTACATCATAACCTTGTCCTACTCGTATCTTCATGATTCTAAAATTCAATGAGGGAAGGACTAAATTTTTCCATCGTTTAAACCAAACCCCTTTTGATCAAAAATGATTAAATTTTTATTTATTAATTTTATAGGTCTTGATTGATTTTTAATAGTTTTAGTTCCTATTGAAGAAATAGTGCTATTATCCAAGTATAATAAATCAGTGTTCAAGCTTAAAATTTTGCATAAACATAATGCTGTTTAGTCATTTGCGCTAATGAAATACATAAAAAATTTAATCTATATTTCAGTCGTACTTTTATTATGTACAGGTTGCCCGTACAAGTCATTTGTTCCTATAAGTGCTGAAGGGGATTTAGTTGACCTGGATCTGTTAGGGAAATGGCAGAAAGAGGAAGAAGAGGATATCTACTATATCATTGAAAAATCTTCGGATAAGCTATATAAGATTGTAGAAAATGCCTATAATCCTGAGGAAGATGCTTTTGAAATCACCATTTATGAAGGCATCATGAACACCTTAGATGGCGAACAATTTTTAAGTGTTTATAATGCCTCTACTGAAGAGGATGAAGAATATTTTCTCCATAAAATTGAAATTTCAGATAAGGATCATTTCGTGCTTTTCCCAGTGTCTAACTACATCAGGGAGGAATTTAAAACCAGTGAGGAATTGCAGGAATTCATTTTAAAAAACAAACACTTGAGTTTTTTCTTTGGTACTGAAGAAGGTTTTGTAAGATCGGAAATGTAGGATTCAGTAATTGATTTGAAATCCAAATTTAACTGGGGTTGTGTTAAAAAGTTCTTTATTCTAAAAATTGGCAGAAATACATGGAAACAAGTTGAAAAAAATAGAAATAAAATAGCCAAACAATGAAATATTTCTATAGTATTTCCTTTTGGCAAATTTTATAATTCCATTATTTTCCATAACTTAATATTTCCTCAAACCCTTCATTGTTGTCAGCAATAATAAAAAAGTACTGGTACTTATAAACCACCGAATAATTTCCTTCGTTACAGATTTGAAATTTGGGTGGTTCATTTTTTGCCCAATTGCTTTTTGTTCTAACTTTGGGTACTATTAAGTAATCGGTCAAATTTAAATATATTCTATTTTGCCACCTGGAGTGGCACTTAACTGACTGATATTGAGATGCAATTGCTCTATATAAATTAGTGCTGGTATTTAGCAAAAATAAATTACCCAATTGGTTAGTAAACTTTTTTAGAGCAACTGTTTTATTAGGAAACTACAAACAAGTAGCTAATTTTTTAATTTAATACCCGCAGGGATATAACATATATTTGTAGGAATGAAAATCGGGATTTTTTTTGGAGGCCTTTCAAGAGAGAGGGAAGTATCATTTGCAGGAGGGCGAACAGTCTATGACAATCTAAATAAAAGTCTTTTTGATGCTGTACCCATATTTGTGGACAGCCTCGGAAACTTTATTTTACTGAATTGGGAATATATTTATAAAGGCACTATCAGGGATTTTTATCCACCAGCCAGTCAGGTACCTGATTCCCCAAATGGTTTTCAGACCTATATTGAATCTTTGGGAGAGTTATCCAGAAAGGAACTTGACGATATCATTTCAAAAGTAGGCAGGCAGATTCAACCTTCAGAATTTTCTTCTCTTTTCGATTTTGCCTTTTTAGCCCTTCATGGCCCTTATGGGGAGGATGGCAGTATTCAGGGGATTTTGGAATGGTATAAAATCCCCTATTCTGGATCAGGAATTTTGCCCTCAGCCATAGGTATAAATAAAATAACCCAAAGCGATCTTTCAAGAAGCCTTCGATTTACCAAGCCAGGTGCTGAGCATATTGGGAAGGATAAATGGTTGGAAAAAGATCATAAAGAGTTATTTGCCGAATTGCAGGAAAGAATGGGTTTGCCTTTGGTGGTAAAAGCTGCTCAACAAGGTTCATCTATCGGGGTAACTATTATTACCGAAAATGACCCTGAAAAGTTTGTGAAGGCCGTAAACCGGGCCTTGTTTGTAGAGGAAATTGAACATGAAAAATGGTCAGGATTTTCCGATAAGCAAAAGATAAAATTTTTACAAGAATTAATTGATATCAGGCAAGGCATAGGAATGCCAGTGTTTTTCTCTACAAAATCTGATATTCTGAATATAGAATTGATTTATCATCCTGAAGCCTTATTAAAGAAATTGGATGATTATTTTAGCGGTCATATCGATACGGTAGTCTTGCAATCTAGAGATAGTGAGGAAGCTGTATTATTCGAAACTTTTATTGGAGGGCAGGAATTTTCCTGTATCATTATTCAGGATGAAGATGGAGAACCTATTTCTCTTCCTCCAACGGAAATTATTAAATACGAAGAAGTTTTTGACTATAGATCAAAGTATTTACCTGGGATGTCCAGGAAGCTTACGCCTGTAAATACCTCATCTGAAAATATTCGAAAGATTCAGGAAGAATGCAGAAAGTTATTTAAAATGCTGCATTTTAATGTTTATGCCAGAATCGATGGCTTTCTTACTGAGGAAGGGGATGTATTTTTGAATGATCCGAATACAACCTCGGGCATGTTGCCATCTTCCTTCTTTTTCCATCAGGCAGCTGAAATTGGTTTAAATCCTTCACAATTCCTGACTTATATTATCAGAACTTCACTGGCAGAAAGAGTGAAGTCTGGGAAAAATGGCCATGAAATAAAAGCACTTTTGAGAAGTCTGGATGCGGAGATTTTGGCACTTCATCAGGATAAAAAAGAGAAAATGAAAGCCGCAGTAATTATGGGTGGATATTCTTCTGAAAGACATATTTCCATAGAAAGTGGCCGGAATATTTATGAGAAACTTTCCTCTTCTGAAAAATATCAGCCGATTCCAATTTTCCTAACAGGAAGCGCTGAAAACCATGAATTGTACATTACACCAATCAACATAATGTTGAAGGATAATGCGGATGATATAAAAGATAAAATTGCTGCTGCATTTTCCACTGAAAAACCAGAAACTATTCTGGAAAATATTCAGGAAGCAAAAAGAATCACTGATAAATATGTTGGGGAAGTTTATTTCCAGCCAGAACGAATAGATTACAAAAAACTCAAGGAATTGGTGGATGTAGTCTTTATCGCATTACATGGAAGGCCAGGTGAAGATGGAGAAGTTCAAGCAGAATTGGAAAAATTGAAGATTCCCTACAACGGTTCCAGTTCAAATAGTTCAAAAATCACCATTGATAAATACCGGACTAATGAGATTTTAAAGGAAAACGGAATCAGTGTTGCCAGACATAAGCTTTATTTTAAGGAAGAATATCAGGCAAATCTATCTGAATTTATGGATACTATTGAGCGGGAATTCCCTTATCCATTTATTGCTAAACCTGCTGATGATGGTTGTAGCTCGGCTGTTAAGAAGGTAAACAACAGAGCAGAATTGGAGGCTTTTTCTGAGTTAATGTTTAGGGAAAGCATTGGTATTTCAAATGGTGCCTCCAAGGTTTTGGGATTACATAGGAATGAAGAATTTCCCCGTAAAACTTATATTCTGGTAGAAGAATTAATAAGTAAAGAAGGAGCGGATCATTTTCTTGAAATTACCGGAGGTTTGCTAACCAATATTGATAATGGCAAGGTAAGCTATGAAATATTCGAACCTTCTGAAGCTTTGGCGAGTGGTGATATTCTATCTTTGGAAGAAAAATTCTTAGCTGGGGAAGGGCAAAATATCACTCCGGCAAGATTTAGTAAAAATCCGGAAAGAAATAGTTTTATTTCTCAGGAAGTTAGGAAAACTTTGCAGAAAACAGCTGAGGTTTTAAATGTAAAAGGTTATGCCCGAATAGATGCATTTGTAAGAATTTATTCCGATAAGGTAGAGACCATTATTATTGAAATAAATTCACTACCTGGAATGACACCAGCCACTTGTATTTTTCATCAGGCGGCTATTAATCAGTATAAACCTTACGATTTTATAGATAACATTTTAACCTATGGTATTGAATCTTTGGATTGATATCAAGGAAATTAATTCGATTTAGAAAAATGGCATGTTGCCTTATTTTCAATAGTTATGATAGGTATTTTAGGGAAAAACACAAAGTTAGGATTGTTGCTTAACATCCTGATTGTCTTAGTATTAACAGTTGTTCTTGTTATTTCATTCTTCTATTGGTATTTGCCAAAAGCCACCAATAGTGGTCAATCCATTACTGTTCCTGATGTTACAGGAACCTCTATTGATGAAGCAGTTAAAGATCTTTCCGGGAAAGATTTAGGCTTTTTTATTGCCGATTCTACCTATTCTTCTGAATTTCCTCCGCTTACGGTTTTGGCACAGCATCCGGCTCCTAATGATAAAGTGAAAATTAATAGGAAAATTTACCTTACTGTAAATAAGGTAGATGCACCAAAAACAAAAATACCAGATGTAATTGATGGTACAGTAAAAAGTGCTAAACGTATTTTAAAAAGTGCTGATTTAGAGGTGGGTAGGATAGAATATATTCCAGATAAGTATGTCAATACGGTGTTGAAAATTGGGGTGAATGGAGATGTACTCACAAAAGAGGAATTGCAGGAAGGTTATATGGTAGAGCAAGGAACTAAAATAATAATTTATGCAGGAAATGGTCTGGGAAGTAACCAGTTAAGTATTCCAGAAGTAGTGGGAATGCCACTGGATGAAGTGGAATTATTCCTATTAGGAATTGGCTTAAAAGTGGGTCAAATTGAATACATTGATACTGTTGGGGTGGAAATAGGGGAAATTATCAGGCAAAGCCCTGAGCCGAAAAGGGGAACTGTGATTAAAAAAGGAGCCTTAATGGATCTATGGGTGTCTGGGTATTTTCCGGAAAATGTAATTGGTGAAGAAGGAGTAGATGTTTCGCAGGAAGAGGGGGATAATTAAAACTGGAAATAGGCTTTGGAAGTTGGATGTCAGAAGTTCGAGAAATATGGATTAAGCCTTTGATTTAGCTTAGCAAGAGATTTGTTTCAATTGTCTAATAATTATATTGCGATTTTTTTATAAGAACTTGTCAAACAGGTTTTAATTCAACATTCTTGTGATCAGAAAAAACAAACAAGTTTTATATCTTTTCTTTAGTCTTTGTTTTTCCTTCGTTCAGGAAAGTATTGCCCAACTAAGGCTGGTGCCATTGCCTCACCAAAACACTCAACAAAAAATCCGGAAAAAAGCAAATGCTGATACGGTCTATCTTGAACTGCCATTTTTTGATGATTTTGCAAGTGTAACATCGGGAATTCCTGATCCTAATTTGTGGCTTCTTGATATTACCACACCTTTCATAAGTAGTGGTTTTGATCATAATCCTCCAACAAAAAATATGGCCACTTTTGATGGTGCCGATAGCCTGGGAGCAAGATATGAAGATAAAAATGCTTTTGCCGAAGGAATTGCAGATAACCTGACTTCTCAATTCTTTAATCTTGAAACAGAAACACCGGGCAGCATTGATATTTCCTTTTTTTGGCAGGAAGAAGGTTTGGGAGAAGGAGCATCACCAGATGATTCCCTAAAGCTACAATTGAAGGATAGTGCTAGCCGGTGGGTAACAGTATGGTCGGTTGTGGGAGATTCTTCGCTTGACATTAAGCCATTTAAATTAGCTAGCTATACTATTAAAGATACTGCCTTTTACCATGCGGATTTCCAGTTCAGGTTTCAAAACTATGGAAAATTGTTCGGTGGATTTGATACCTGGAATCTCGATTATATCAACCTTTTTAGGAATGATAAAGCCATAGAAAATGACGTGGCTCTTAGTAGACAACCAACTTCTTTACTTAAGGAATTGACTGCCATGCCTATTAAACAATTTCTAGCGGATCCGGGGAAAGTAGCGGCAGATACTATTTTTGGAAAAGTAAACAACCTGAGTTCCAATTTGCATATCATTACCCCAACCTTTTTAATTAAAGATGGGGAAAGTGGGTTGGTGCTCGATAAATTAAATACTATTGGCGATGGAATCTTTTCTTCAAAACCAGGTGATACAACTTTCGTAATGGACAAAAACGAGCTGGGGATGGATTTGTATGCCATCAATAATACACTTGATTTTGTGACCGATTCCAGTTACCAGGAGCTGGACTTTTCTTTCCAGATTGATTCCCTTTCAGCAGAATTTTTCTACTTTGACGATATTGCCTCGGTACCACCCGGATTTAAAATTCCAACCCATTACAATGATACAATTTCTGGCAAAACTGTTTTGAGTAATTATTTTGCTTATGATGATGGTGTTGGGGAGTATGCTGTGGGTGTTTTCCAAAGGTTTGGTTTAATGGCCTATGAGTTTGAAACTTCTGAGGAGGCTTTTATCGATTCTGTGGCTATTTATTTCCCCCAAATTGGCGAAAGTTTGCAGGGACGAACTTTTGGCGTTACTCTTTGGGAAAGCCTTGATTTTGAAAACCCTGAAAATGACGTAATTCTGTCACAGTTTTCCGCTGCTGTAACTTATGAAGAGAGTCTTAATAAATTTTCCGGATTTAAATTTCCGGGGGGGCCACAAATGGTAAATGGGAAGTTTTATATTGGCGTAGAGCAATTAAGTGACGTCCCTTTGTTGATTGGCTGGGATAAGACCACCAACTCCAATAATAGAATTTACTTCAATGTTTTTGCTGAATGGCAACAAAATAAAGCTATTTCTGGTAGCTTAATGATCAGACCTGTGATTATTGATCCTACATTACTTGGTGTAGAAGATGTAGAAGAAGAATTACTGGAATTACAGAAAGTAATAGTTTATCCTAATCCTGTAAAAGATGAATTAAATATAGATGGAGAAGTTTCAGAAATACAACTTCTGGATATTACTGGTAGAATTATTTTGAGCAAATCCTTCCTTCCCAACGAAAAGAAAACACTTAATGTCTATAGCCTTCCTCAGGGACTTTACCTTTTAAATATGCTAAATAAAGGAGCAAGATTGGTGAAAAAGATAAAAATTGAGTAGGATTACTGTTCGCTTTACGATAATAGAGATTTACATATGGAAAATAATTTCCCTTCCCAGGAAGATATCATTTATGCTCACAAGAATATTTCTCCATTTATTCATTGTACTCCAGTTCTAAGTTCTTCTGCTATCAATGAAATACTAGGTTTGGAAGTGGTTTTTAAATGCGAAAACTTTCAGAAAATTGGGGCTTTTAAAATCAGAGGAGCTACTAATGCTGTTCTAAAACTTTCAGATGAAGAAAAAAAACAAGGAATAGCTACTCATTCTTCAGGGAATCATGCCCAGGCCATTGCCTATTCTGCCAAGGTGAATAATATTCCAGCCTACATTGTAATGCCAAAAAATGCACCTAAGGTAAAAGTTAATGCAGTGAAAGGCTATGGTGCGAAAGTGATCATGTGTGAGCCAAATTTGCAGGCAAGGGAAGATGGATTGAATAAAGTGGTAGAAGAAACTGGTGCAAGATTTATTCATCCTTATAATGATTATGATATCATTACCGGGCAAGCTACTGCAGCTAAAGAATTAATAGAACAAACAGATACGCTGGGTTTCATTATGGCTCCGGTGGGAGGGGGTGGCCTGCTTGCCGGATCAGCTTTATCCAGTCATTATTTTTCATCTAATACTAAAATAATAGCTGGAGAACCTGCGGGTGCTGATGATGCTTTTCAATCTTTTAATGCAGGTCATTTAATTCCCTCTAATAAACCAAATACCATTGCCGATGGGCTTTTAACATCAGTTGGTGAAAAGAATTTCCCCATTATCCAGCAATTTGTTCAGGATATTATTACCGTTTCCGATGAGGAAATTATATCGGCCATGAAGCTGATTTGGGAGAGAATGAAAATTATAGTGGAACCTTCCAGTGCTGTTCCTTTTGCTTCATTAATCAAAATAAAAGGAGAATTGCAGGGTAGGAAAGTAGGGATAATTTTATCTGGAGGAAATGTAGATTTGGGAAAGCTTCCTTTTTAAGTAAAAATGGCTTTTACTAAATCAATTGATAAAAGCCTTCTTTTTTATGTGAAAAAATGCTGTTTAAGCAAGGAAATGCTTTAAATCAAAATAAACCAATACATAGGTTTTATCCTCCTCATCTGTTACTCTTAAAAGCCCTTTACTCCCAGTTGGGAAAGAAAAATGCAATTGATATTCAACATCTACATGTAATGAATTAATATTCACAAACCGGTGGTTTTGAGTCACCATATTTTGTTTAAAATCGAATTGCCAGTTTATCTGCTTTAATATATGTCTGTTTGAAACCTTTGGAGTATCAGAATCGTGTCCCTGGATAATTAAAGGAATGGTAAATGTATCAAAAACAGACTTAGTAAGCATAGCATCAATATGAACTGTATTCGAGGTGTGATTTAATACAAAACCATCTGATACCCAAACTTTTTGCACTGCAACATTCTCGATTTGAGTAATGGTTTCCATTTGCTCGATTTCTTCTCTTTCCTCCACAGCATAGTTTTGAGCGAAGGTCATGATATCAGTAAAAATACCGCTTCCCCTTTCTGAAGGAGAGACTCCATATAAAATACCTTTGGCCCAACCTTCAGTTTGAAAATTAAAAGTTGAAAAGCCAATTGTTTTTCCATTTCTTTTTATCAGCCAGCAAACTCTGTCAGGATCATTTTCAGCATAACTTCTCATCCAATCCAGGTATCCATCTGTCACATGCTGATTATCGAAAAAAGGATTCATCCGATAGTGGTTGATATATCCCCCAAATGTTTCTTTAACAATTGCATTTAGGTCATGGTGATCTTCCACACCTGCTTTTTTGAATTCCAGGTCTTTATTTTTTAATTCTTTCCTCCCAAGTCCTTTAATATTTTTAGTATAATAGGCGAGGGTATCTGCTACAATAAAAGGCATTGCTGTTCTCTGCAATTTGTATAATTGGGAAAGATGAATTGTAGGAATCCTTATAATAGCAATATCAATATTATTATCAAGTATTTGATTAAGAAGGTATTGAGTATTTAATTCCTCAGAACTTTCTGCTCTATAAATTACCAGTCCGAATCTTTGGCTGTCAATATTGTGGTATATTAGGTCACTCATAAAATTTGGTAGGGTTAGTTTGTTTTGTATTTAATCATTAAGCAAAGTTATGGGTAAATATTCCCGAAAAGCTGCTTTCAATAAATATAAAACAACATTAGAATTTAGAAATTAAAATATTATTTGGCAAACTAAAAAATTACTTCCAGAGAATACAATACTCTTGTCACCAAATAATCTACTAAAATTTGATAAAAAGCCCTAAAAATTGGGGTCAGGCAAAAATAGAAAGAAAATCCAAAAAGGCTTATTTTTTACAAAGGATACTGAAATTTTTATTCGAGGAAATTCAGACAAGAAAAAAACAGACACTTTATTAAAAAATAAATGAAATATTTTTGATAAATACTTCCTTTATCTGTAATAAAAAACTAAATTTGCGCCTTTAAAAATCGAAAAGCAAAGATTATGGCATCACATAAATTAAAAAGAAAATCGAGAAAAAATGTTTTTGTTGGACAGAATAAAAGCATTAAAATAAAGAGGTTGAATGCCAAGCCTGTTATTAAAAATATCGATATCGAGGAGTTGAAGAAATCTTTTGAAAAAACTGCAAAAGAAGAAGCTCCAAAGAAAAAAGCAGCGGCAAAAAAAGTAGAGAAAGAAGAAGCTCCTAAGGCAGCAGCAAAAGTAGAGGAAGTTCCTGTAGTTGAGGAGAAAGTTGAAAAAAAGGCACCTAAGAAAGCAGCCAAAAAAGAAGATAAATCAGAAGAATAAAAAAGCACAAGTGCTTAATAGATTTTTTCGCAGGCAAATACCTTAATTAAAGTTTGCCTGCGATTTTTTTGTCTTGTATTTTAACTTCCCCGCTTCCCTAATTCTATTACTTCAAGGTTTTCAATCTTACCTAGATTTATATCGAACCTAACCATAGTTTTTACCTGATGGAATCCATGATTTCCAGCTGCTCCGGGGTTAATGTGTAATACCTTTCTGTCTTTATCAAAAATTATTTTAAGGATATGGGAATGCCCACAAATGAAAATATCGGGTTTGTATTCCAATAACTTTTCTTTGGTCTGTCGGGTGTATTTTGGTGGATAACCTCCAATGTGGATCATCCAGATCTTCATACCATTGCATTCGAAAACCCGTTCTTCCGGTGCTTCAATCCTGATGTCCTTTCCATCAATATTGCCATAAACAGCCCTCAATGGTTTAAACTTTACAAGTTCATCTAATAACTCGATTGAACCAATATCTCCTGCATGCCAAATCTCATCACAACCTTTGAAATAATCGTAAATTCGCTGGTCCAGATAACTGTGGGTGTCAGATAATAATCCTATTTTCATCCTGATAATTTTAGAAGTTATTTGTTAGGTTTTAACTTGCGTAATAATTGGACAAAATAAACATATTCAATTGAGTATAAGTAGTTGAGCAGAATTAGATATATTTAGGTAGTGCTACAACTATTTGATAATGAGATAAAATTACTCAATTTTAAAATGGTTGAAAATTTCACAAATTAAAAATAATCATTCTGATAATCCATGGGTGAAAAAATAATAAAGGTCGGGTTGGTGCAACAATCATGTAATAATGTGAGAGCTGAAAATGTTGAAAAATCTATTCAAAAGATTAGAGATGTGGCAAGTGAAGGAACCCAATTGGTGATTTTACAGGAACTTCATACAAATATTTATTTTTGCCAGGCAGAAGATGTAAATATCTTCGAATTGGCTGAAACAATTCCCGGACCTTCTACAGAAGAATTTGGGGAAATTGCAAGGGAATTGGGAATTGTTTTAGTGGTTTCGCTATTCGAAAAAAGAGCTCCTGGCATTTACCATAATACAGCCGTAGTTTTAGAAAAAGATGGCAGTATTGCCGGGAAGTATCGAAAAATGCATATTCCGGACGATCCGGCATTTTATGAGAAATTTTATTTCACTCCAGGAGATATGGGTTTTGAGCCTATTCAGACTTCCATAGGTAAACTTGGCGTGTTGGTTTGTTGGGACCAGTGGTATCCTGAGGCTGCCAGGTTGATGGCATTGGCAGGGGCAGAAGTACTTATTTATCCTACTGCAATTGGCTGGGATATCAACGATACACCAGATGAACAGGAAAGACAATTGAATGCCTGGATTATATCTCAAAGGGGTCATGCAGTAGCCAATGGTTTACCGGTTATTTCCGTAAATAGAATTGGTCATGAAGCAGATTTTACAGGAGTTACTGCAGGGATAAAATTTTGGGGAAATAGCTTTATCTGTGGGCCACAGGGAGAGTTTCTTACCCAGGCTGGTAATGAAAAAGAGGAAAATCTGGTGACGGAAATTAATATTTCCAGAAGTGAGAATGTGAGAAGAATCTGGCCTTTTTTCCGTGACAGAAGGATTGAAAATTATAACGGATTATTAAAAAGATACCTCGACTAAATATACGCTAATGACTAATTCAGCCCCAAATATTTTATGTGGTGTGAAACCGGCAACTACCATTGATGGTGTAATTGCGGAGTTGGATAAGATCATCAAATGGTCGATTACCCATAATAGTCGGTTTGGGTATTTTGCCGCACTTTACAAAAAAGTGACTATAAAAGTAAAGGAGGGGATAGCAGATGGAGTATTTGAAAACCCGGAAAGAATGGAAAAACTGGACATCATTTTTGCCAATCGGTATTTGGATGCTTATTCCTGCTTTGAAAATAAAACCAAATTAACCAATTCATGGACTATTGCCTTTAAATCTGCCAGTTTGGCTCGCCCAATTGTTTTACAACATTTATTGGCTGGGATGAATGCCCATATTGACCTGGATTTGGGAGTTGCAGCTGCTCAAATTGCTCCAAAAGATCAAATTTGGGAGCTGGAAAATGACTTTAAAAAGATAAATGAAATCCTTTCGGATTTGGTGGACCTGGTTCAAAAAGAACTTTCAGGTATCTGGCCTTTGCTGAATGTTTTGGATTGGCTGGCGGGTCAGTGGGATGAAAAACTATCGGATATTGGGATGCTATTTGCCAGAAATAAAGCCTGGGAGTTTGCTCTGGCATTGGCAAAAGATGAGGAAGAATTAGATGACCTAATAAATGAAAGGGATGGAATGACTTCTGGTTTTGCTAAAAAAATATTTAGTCCGGGATTATTACTTTCAATTGTTTTACTTTTTGTGAAAATGGGAGAGATTGGTTCAATTGGCAGCCAGATAAAATTGCTGGATGGTGAATTAGAATGAATTTTTTTGTAGATTATTTCTTTTTGAATCTTTTGAAGTAATATATAGTTCTATGAAAATATATTGATATTTAACCTTTAGCAATCATGTCAAAATTTAATGATTTATTGAATAATTCGGATGTCCCTGTACTGGTAGATTTTTATGCAGATTGGTGTGGCCCTTGTAAAATGATGGCTCCTGTTCTAAAAGAAGTAGCAGGGAAAATGGAGGATAAACTGAAAATTATAAAAGTAGATGTTGATAAAAATCCTGCGGTTTCTCAGCAATACAAAATAAAGGGAATTCCCACCATGATTTTATTTCATAAAGGGAAAATATTATGGAGAGAATCCGGTGCTAAACCAGCGGGAGTTCTTTCGGATAAATTACAGACATTTGTTTCTAAGACATAAAAAAAAGGGTTCATAAACTGAACCCTTTTTTTTACTCAATCAACTCCTCTACTTCAAGGGAAAGCAAAGGCACCTTCAATAATTGTTCATGATAAGCTTTTACCCTTACCACAGGCTCATCTGTATAAAAAGAATAGGCTTTTTGGATGGCTTTTATCTCTTTTAATGGATTTCGAACTGGTTTTAGTTTTTCATTTAACTGGCTTTGTAGCACCACATAATTATCCCCATCGAGATAACCTTGAACTTTTAAAGGTTGTACATTCGAAACAATTGTGGTTCGGACCAGATATTCCATCAGAGTGGGTAAAGTTCCCGGTATCAATTCTTTATTTAAATCCTCTTCCTCCGCCTCAAAACTGAATTGAATATTGCCATTGTAGGTGATATTTAGTAATTCCAATAAATTTTCTGTGGCAATGATTTCACTTTTTAGTGTAGCCAACTCATCCTGTTTGTTGTCCAGCGTATAGCGGTAAACAGTTGATAGGCAATTAATATATTCATCGGCTTTGTCCACATCTTCATGCATCAGGCTAATTACATCTTCCAGACTTGAATAAAGCAAATCTGGATTTACCTCATTTTTAAAAGTTTGTAATTGAAATTCCAGGTTTTTTCTTAAAGCAACTTCCTTTGAAAGTTCTGTCTCATTTTGTTCATTGAGAAAAAATATGCTGAAATAAATTAAATTGAAGAAGATACTAGTGACCAGCCATAAGGTGCTGAAAACCAATAATTCTTCTGTAAAAGTGCTAAAGCCAACCAGATAAATAAAATAAAGGGAAATTACCACTGAAGTGATCAAAATGGCAATTGCTCCACAAGCCAAAAGCTGGAATAACATTCTAAACTGAATGTTTCGGGAAAAGGGATAAATTTTATCCAACAGCATAAT
>JAHQVQ010000061.1 GCA_019634305.1 Flammeovirgaceae bacterium
AAAAGTGTTTAGAAAATATTTATTTCAGGTGTGGAACATTCCTCTTCAAACCATGCGTGAATTTCACAATAATCATCAAGTTTAAAATGGGAATAAAATTATTAAAAAAAGCATTTGAGAAAGTGTTTTCTATTGATTTACCAAACTATGCACACCCCCCCCAATTTGTAGTATAAATTCAGGCATTAACAAAATTCACCTACAAAAATCCCTGATTAGTCGCAGCGTTTTGGAAGTTTCTTCCGTGAATAAAAACAGACACAGCGTAAATAATCTTTCAACCAGCTTATTTTTTAGCTGTGAAAACAAACTCAACTAACTAGTATAGGCCTACAAAAAAAATCAATTGGTAATGGAGCTCTTCACCATTGGCTAATTTATTAAATCACTCAGGACATTTGTGGATTAAAATCTACATAAAATTCCTCAATTCACTAATTAATTTCAATACCTGAACTGGTGCTTTAATTGAAATTAGACGAATCAAATTATCAGAATCTTTTACAAAAAGAAAAGACAACCTGACCTTCTTTTAGTTATCAAATAAGCTAAGGGTTAACTAACTAATAGGTGTAATCTTATTTATTGAAAAAACTCAAATTTATATATATTATGGAAATCTTTCAAAGGATAATCAAATTTTGGCCAGCTCTCTTTTTTCTAGTATTAATAGGACTACAAGGCTGCGAGGATAAATGCGAAAGTGTACACACCTACATGACTTATGAACCCGTTTATATGTCTTATGTTGAACTAAGAAGCTCCATTACCGAAACTACTCCACAAATTATTGAAACTCCTGGGAAAATTTATTTATATGACAATTATCTGCTGATCAATGAAGTGAACAAGGGAATTCATATCATTGATAATGAAAATCCATCTTCTCCACAAAAATTAAAATTTATAGAAATTCCAGGGAATGTGGATATGGCTGTAAAAAACGGTTTTCTTTATGCTGATAGCTATGTAGATTTAGTGGTGCTGGATATTACAGATATCAATTCCGTAAAGGAGGTTAATAGAGTGGAGAATGTATTTCCTATCCATGTAAATTGGGAAAGAAATTTCACTTTTGATCAGAGTCAGGGTGTAGTAACAGAATGGATAGAAAATGAAGTTACTGAAACCATGGAATGCGGTTCAAATCAAGCCAGCGTATGGAGAGAAGGCGTGTTTTTTGATTTTGCAAACACAAATGAAGCTGCCGTAAAAACTAATTTCACTCCAACATCCCCAACCAGCATAGGAGGCTCAATGGCACGGTTTACAATTGTGAATAATTATCTTTATACAGTCGATGAATCTTCCTTAAACCCATTTGATATTTCTTCTCCATCTTCCCCAGTGAAGGGAGAACAGGTCAGAGCCAGGTTTGGAATTGAAACCATCTTCCCCTACAAAGATCACCTATTTCTGGGCGGACAAACAGGAATGGAAATTTTCACCCTAAAAAATGCAGCCACTCCGGAATTTGTTTCCAGCTATGCTCATGTGAATAGTTGTGATCCGGTAGTAGTGAATGACGATTATGCCTATGTGACTTTAAGAAGTGGTAACCCTTGTGTAGATGTAGTCAATCAACTGGATGTAATCGATATTTCCAATATTGAAAACCCTAAACTTCTTAAAACTTTTCCGATGCAAAATCCTCATGGATTAGGCATAGAAGGGAATAATCTATTTATATGTGAAGGAGAATTCGGACTAAAACATTTTGATGCCACCGATCCGCTCAAAGTTGGAGAGAAAATGATTTCTCATTTTGATGATATGCATGCATTTGATGTAATTCCCTATGACAATCGATTAATGATGATTGGCAATGATGGTTTGTATCAGTACGATTATTCGGGAAATGAATTAAAGCTTTTAAGTACTTTAACCATCGTACCGAAATCTTAAGGAAATATCAATTTTAAGTTCAAAAGGAATGACTTTCAATAAAATTTTTAAATCAGGACTACTAACTTTCTTTTTACTCATTTCAATTTATGGATTCTCCCAAAAAGGAGAAGTAGATATAATAAAGCTAAAAAATGGAAGTGAAATAAGGGGAAAAATAATTTCAGAAGATGCTGAGAAAATTGAAATCAAAACTTACGACAATAGCATCTGGGTTTTTTCGAATAGCGAAATTGAAAGCAAAACAATCATTCCGGTTAAAACAAAAAAAGTTGTTACAGAAACCAATGGACCAAGGTTTGTAAACCTTAGTTCCATTGGTTTATTGGTTGGTCGTTCCTTTGGAGGCAATTTCGGGCCTACAGAAGGGTCTTTAAGCCTTCATACTTTCAATGGAATTCAGGTTGTCCGTGGATTTGGAATCGGTGTTGGTTTTGGGATAGATGGTTATGAAACTATGGTAATGATGCCACTGACATTACAAATTACAGGAGATATTGCAAGAACCAAAGTTACGCCTTTTTATACTGCAGCATTAGGTCATGGTATGGTATGGCTTAAAAATGTTGGTGAAACTGTTTACAAGGGTGGATCCACCTACGAAATTGGTGGTGGACTAAAAGTATATACAGGCAATTCACACAATGCTTTTACTTTTTATTTAGGTTATAAAAGTCAAAAAATTTCTACAAATTACACTGGCTGGGGATGGGGGAATAGTGGATCGGTAACGGATACTTATACTATGAATCGTACCAATTTTCGAATTGGTTTTGCTTTTTAAATTTTACATATTTTATCCCAGTAAAAAAGAAGTAACATCCAGTGCAGAATCCTCAGGAATTTCTTCCATAGGAAGATGGCCAACCAAATCATAAATAATTAAATCATTGGTGGGAATAAGCTCATGGAAACGGTGTGCATTTTCTACCGGAATCCAATTATCTTCTTTTCCCCACAGTATAAGAGTTGGCACTTTTAATTTCTTAAGATGCTTTGAATTGTCTTTATACCGACTATTCACCATTTTGAGAAAAGCTTCTGGATTCCCTTCTCTGGTAAAAAGATCGTAATATCTGTCGGCTAATTCCTGAGTTACTTTTGATTTGTTAAAATAAACTTCCCTTACAAAGTCTTCCAACAAAGATTTTCGAATCACAAATTTGATTACCTTGTTCAAAAAAGGAGTTTTGGCCATTCGGAAAGGTAAGGGTAGTTGATTTTCTGTAATAAATCCAGCGGCATCAATCAAAATAAGTTTGTTTACTTTTTTAGGGAATTGAAGGGCATATTCCCAAGCAATCCAACCTCCAAGAGAGCTTCCTGCAATACTCACTTTATCAATTTTCAACATTTTTAAGAAACAATCCACATAGCGGATATAATTGGGAATATTATACTGATCATTTGGCATAGGGCCAGTTAAACCAAAAGCAGGTAAGTCTAAGCGAATCACTGTAAACCTTTTTGAAAGGATCTTTGTCCATTCATCGAAGGTATGCAGTGAAGAAAAGGAACCGTGTAGTAACAACAATTTTGGTCCTTTTCCTTCTTTTCGATAATGAATAAGGGTACCTTTTACCGGCAGGAACCTAGAATGTTCATTTGTATATTTATTAATAAGCTCTGTCACAGGTGAAAAAACGCTGGTTGTTATTGGATAAAGGTGAATTAGTGGGAAAAATCCCCAATCAAATATAATTAAATAAAGAAAAAATATAACTTTCCTCTTAGGGAAATATAAGACAAAAAAGTTAGTAGCTTTTAGATGGGTTTCAGGTATAAAAACGTGTTTCCTATATGGAAAGTGTCGGTTGAATCATTATAATGAAAAATTGAATAAAATTCAACAAAACTCCTAATTATCATTATTCTAAACAAACACACTTTTCTCAATATTCTATTCCGTTCTTTTGTGTTTAAAGGTATTACCTCCTAATATTGGACAACTAAAAAGCCTTTCCCAAAACATCATATAACCACCAAATTATTACGGATTTTTTTGCTTAAACCAATTTTGAAAATGAGGAAAAGCCTCAACTTGCTTATTTCGATAGGAATCCCTTTATTAATACTGATACTTCCCCAATCAGTTTTCCCATTTGAAAATTTTACCATTATAGAACAAAGAGTAGTAGCGATTTTCTTTCTAGCTGCTCTTTTTTGGGTTTTAGAACCTATCCCTATTTATGCTACTTCAGTTTTAATCATTGTATTGGAACTAATTATGCTCACTGAAAGCAGTTTTATTCTTTTTCAAGATAACGGAAATACAGAACACTTCGGAATTTATCTCAGTTATAAGGAAATAATGGGAACCTTTGCCTCTCCTATAATAATGCTTTTTCTAGGGGGGTTTTTCCTTGCCATGTCAGCTACCAAATACCGGCTTGATCAAAACCTGGCAAGAGTATTATTAAAGCCTTTTGGGAAAAATCCTAAAATGGTCATGCTTGGACTGATGAGTATTACCGCCATATTTTCCATGTTTATGAGTAATACTGCTACCACGGCTATGATGCTCTCCATTTTAACTCCTGTATTGGCTGTATTCACACCAAATGATAAGGGAAAAGTGGCATTTGCATTGGCTATTCCTGTTGCCGCAAATATTGGTGGAATAGGAACTCCAATTGGTACACCACCCAATGCCATTGCCTTGAAATATTTAATAGGTGAAGATTTAATTACTTTCAGCCAATGGATGGGATTTGGGATTCCATTTGTCATTATTCTCTTACTTTTTGCATGGGTATTACTTGCTGTATTATTCCCGATTGAAACTAAAGAAATAAACCTTGATATAAAAGGAAAGTTTTTAAAATCTCAGAAAGCCATAATTGTTTATATCACTTTTAGTATTACCATATTACTCTGGTTAACAGATTTTATCCACGGAATGAATTCATATGTGGTTGCTCTTATTCCAGTTGCCGTATTCTCCGCTTTAAGCATTATCAATAAAGAAGATTTAAAAAAACTGAGTTGGGATGTTTTATGGCTGGTATCTGGAGGAATTGCATTGGGGATTGCTCTGGAAAAAAGTGGATTGGCATTAACTGCAGTGGAAAGTATTCCTTTTGAAAACTTCCCTCCATTATTGATTGTGGTAGCAGCTTCAGTATTATCTCTCACTATGGCCAATTTTATGTCCAACACAGCCACTGCCAACTTATTACTGCCGATTATCGCAGCACTTGGGACTTCACTCAGTAGCCTCGATGACATTGGGGGGAATAAAATGCTCATTTTAGCAGTGACTTTTGCTGCCTCTATGGGAATGGCATTACCCATTAGTACTCCTCCAAATGCTCTTGCGCATGCCACTGGACTTATTCAGACAAATCAAATGACAAAAGTGGGGTTAATTGTAGGACTTTCAGGTGTATTACTTACCTATTTAATGTTGTATATTATGAACCTAATCAATTTTTTTTAAGCACTATTGCTAATATTTTAGAGATACTTTAAAATCAAAACCTGTAACTAAACTTTTGAACAATTTATTAAATTGAAGCAAATGAAATAATAATCTTTTTCCATCAATTTAAACTATAAATAAAGGTGAGTAAGAAAAGGTTTTTACAAAGTGTAGATTTAGATTGGCTAAAAAAGGCCTATTTTTCAAATCCTGATCAGCGGAAAACCTTGAAGAAAGGAGATATTTTGATGAAGCAGGGAGAGAGAAATGATAAACTATATCTTATTTTAAGTGGCAGCTTAGTAGCAAATCTCACTAATGAAGAAGGGAACAGTTTCGAAGTTTTCCGGTCCACTACTGATATGTTTGTTGGGGTTTACAGTTTTTTTTCAAAAACATTTTCCAGTTATGCTACCATTTTAGCAGAAGAAGACAGTGAACTTGCCTATATAGATTCCCATCAGGATGTAGTGGAAGATGATGAGTGCAGAACATTTGTAGAGCATTTTATGCCAATTGTGGTTAGTGAGATTTCAGCAAGGCAGCTGATGGCTCAGCGGGTAGCCATGGAAAAAGAAAATACCTTGAAAAAATTACTGCAAACAGAAAAAATGGCCACACTTGGTCAGATGGCAGCTGGATTAGCACATGAGTTAAATAATGCTATCGGAGTACTACAAAGAAAAACCGAGTGGCTTTCTGAAGAAATATCAGAATATTTAAATGAAAAAGATACCAAAGGAATGTTTTCCTTTTTTAAAATTGGATTAAAAAAAGGGCAATTTCTTTCAAGCTCCGAAGTAAGAGGCAGACAAAAAGAATTACAAAAAAAATATCAGTTAGATTCCAACCATGCCAAAAAACTGGCAAAGACTGGATTAACTGATGATGAACTATTACCCTACAAGGAAGAAATTATTGAAGAAGCAGAAAGGATGAATTATTATTGGGAAATTGGTTCTACCTTTCACGATATGCTTTTGGCATCGAACCATGCAGTACATGTAGTGAAATCTGTAAAACAACTGGGAGTTGCCAATATAGGAAAAACTGAAGACCTTGACCTTAATGAAACCATCAATGAAGCGCTTTCTTTGCTAAAAAGTGTATTGAGAAGAGTTGATCTTAAATTGGAACTGGGTGAATTGAAAACAATCTCGGCTAATAGTGGTGAGCTTGTTCAGGTTTGGCTAAATATCATTAAAAATGGGTGTGAAAGTATGCTGAATAGTAATACTTCAGATCCAACAATATTGGTAAAGTCTGCGATGAAAGGAAAGTGGATTTATGTAGTTATTGAAGACAATGGACCAGGCATACCAGAAGAATTAAAAGAAAAGATATTTCAACCCAGTTTTACTACAAAAAAAGATGGGTTATCTTTTGGACTTGGTTTAGGACTAGCCATTGTGCAAAGATTAGTTGAAAATTATAGTGGGAAAATTAGTGTAGAAAGTAGTCCTGGAAAAACAACATTTAAAATAAAATTACCTGTTTCCTAAATTTAAAGAAAATGGAAAAGCTGTATATAATTTGTGTTGATGACCAAAGAGAAGTTTTATCAACCATAGCCAAAGATCTGTCAGTTTTCGAAAATGATCTAACAATCGAAGAATGTGAATCAGCTGCTGAAGCAGAAGAGCTTATAGATGAAATAGATTCAGAAGGAAATTTTGTTGCAATGATAATTTCAGACCATGTAATGCCAGGGAAAAGTGGTGTAGAATTTCTTAGTGATGTGAATAAGGATGATAGATTCCCAAATACTCAAAAAATACTGCTCACTGGGTTAGCCACACATCAGGACACCATTGCGGCAATTAATTCAGCCAGTATTAATCAATATTTGGAAAAGCCTTGGAATAAGGAAGAATTGATTAAGTCAGTAAAAAAATTATTAACTCAATTTATTTTAAAAACAGGACTGGATTATCAGAAATATCCCACCCTTACTGATCAGGAAACTTTATTTGAAATTTTAAAGAAACATGGGTAATTAATTAAAATAATTTAAGACATAAAAAACGGACTACCATTCTCATTTGGCAGTCCGTTTTAATATCTTCATTTTATTTATAAAGTTAGCTTTTCACTGATTCATCAGAGGGTTTCCCAACATTCTTTTCCAACTTCTCAATTTTAGCCATATATTCTCTTTCTTTTCTTTGTACCTGCTCCTGAGTAGCCTGCATTTCCTCCATATTCTGCCTCATTTCCTCATCCTTCATTCTCAATTCTTCAGACTGAACTTGAGATTCTTCCAATAACGTTTTTGTTCTTTTATTTACAGAAATACTGGATATCGTAGATGCAATACTTTCTGAAAGTCGCTCAATAAATTCAATATCATGCTTTGAAAATACTTTAAATGAAGCAAGTTCAATTATACCATATATTTCCTGATTAAACTTAAGAGGCACAACCAAAATAGATCTTGGGTTAGACTTTCCTAACCCTGAGGTAATTTGCACAAACTCTTCAGGAACATCAGTCATAAATACAATATCTTTTTCTCTCCAAACTTGTCCTGCTATTCCTTCTCCATAATTCACTCTCTTTTTCAGATATTTCCTTTTTTTCCAAGCATAGCATCCTATAAGTTCCAAATGCCTATCGTCAAGGTTTTCTTCATTAAGAATAAAAAATGCACCCTGATTTGAGTTCATATATTTTACAAGCTCAGAAATTAATTTTGGTCCTAATTCCTCAAAAGAATCAGTACTACTTCTTAATAGCTCACCAAATTTAGCATAGCCTTCATTAGCCCAATTTCTAAACTTATCTTCTTCCGCTACCATTTTTAGGTTATCACGCATGGCTAACAATGAATTTCCTAATTCATCTTCTTCGCTTAAAGCATGATAATCCATATCGTAATTTCCATTACCAATTTCAGTAGCAAATTTCGAAGTAGCCTTTAACCCTGAAACCAAATGGTTTACAGATTCCATAGTAGCACCTATTTCATCTTTCAAAGTATAATTTAAGTTTTCAGCCAATTGCCCTTTACTCAACTTTTCTACAGTAACCTGAATTTCTTTAACAGGAACAGTAATTCTATTGGCAGTTAATAAAGATGTAATGATAGAAATAGCCATAATCACTAATCCACTAATTATTATACTTATAGTAATATAATTGTTGTTAGTTAAAAGCTCTTCTCTGGCTGTGTTTTTTTCTAATACTTTTTTATCTATTAAAGTTTCCAGGTCTGCAACAAGGCTTTTACTTAAAGGTAAAATATGGAAATCTAAGTTTTCTTCTGCTTCAAATTTTATTTGTGGATCATCATACGATTCAAACTCAGAAAGTGAAGTCATAATTTCAAGCTGCATCGCCTGAATTTCTTCGTACTTTGCAAAAGTAGAATCTAAAGAAGCTCTGGATTCCTGTTCCCAATCCTGTGCAAGCTTTTCAAGCTTCTTTTTAAGAATAGGATATCCTTCCTTATTTATTTTTCTTAATTCTACTTTATCTTCTTCATCTTTAATCAGATAAACCCAATTAGTAGTTAATTCCCTTGAATGTGTAACTAATAACTTAAATTCATTCAAAGAACTAAGAGAGGGATCTTTTCCATCATATAAATCGCTTATAATCGATTCTGATTTTTGAATAATGATGTAGTTAAATACTGCACTTATGGAAAAGAGTATCACCAATACAAAAAATCCAGTGATAATTTTTCCTCTTATCGTATCAAAAAACCTAAACTTCATAGTTGTTTTATAATTTTGACTTGGTCGCATTTTGGATATTTTTTTAATATCCATGTTTTTAATGCCTGGTTAACATTTATATTGTTAATTTTTCTACATAAATTCTACTTTTTAGCAGTTAGGGGAGTGCTCTCAGTATTTAGTGTCAATTAAGAATAATTGACCTCTATTTTATAGAATGGGCGTAGCATGTTAATTTAATTTCAAACCATAATTGAAATTTCTACTAAAAACTTTCACCCTTATTAAAAAGAGGTCTCTCTGTATAAGCAAATAGAAATTTGCCTATATTTTGGTAATTCGTAATTACTATGCTTAATTTAGTGTTTTGAACACTTTATTTTTTGTTGTTTTTTGATAAAGAGGAATCCTTTTAAATAAAAAATAATTTTTCATTTTTTTGATCTAAAGAATACTAAAATATATGGGTTGTGGCTCTTGCTCCACAGGTGCTTGTGGTTCGGTTGCTGCAGAATCTACTATCCAAAGCAGCACTAATGGAAAATGTAGTTCAGGTGGGTGCAGTAAAATGAACTCCTTTGACTGGCTGGGAAATATGAATCTTCCCGGAGAAACCTCTTTCAATATAGTAGAGGTAAAGTTCAAAGGTGGCAGAAAGGAGTTTTTCAGAAATATTAATAATAATTTGGATCTCACTACGGGTGATGCAGTGGTTGTAGAGGTTCAAAATGGTTATCATCTTGGGTTTGTAGCATTACAGGGAGAGCTTGTAAGGCTTCAGATGATTAAGAAAAATATTAAGGATGATGATAAGGTAAAACAAATTTACAGAAAGGCTACTGAGAAAGACCTCGAAAAATTTGAAAAGGTAAAAAAGCGGGAATTACCCACTATGTTCCGAACCAGGGAAATTATCCAGAATCAGAAACTACAGATGAAATTGTCTGATGTAGAATTTCAGGCGGATAATACCAAAGCTACATTTTATTATTCTGCTGATGAAAGGGTTGATTTCAGAGAATTAATAAAAATTATTGCCGGGGAATTTAAAATCAGAGTAGAGATGCGGCAAATTAGCCTCAGGCAAGAAGCTAGCAGAATTGGTGGCTTAGGTTCTTGTGGAAGGGAACTTTGTTGCTCTACTTGGCTAACTGATTTTAAAAGTGTTTCTACAGGTGCTGCCAGATACCAAAACCTGTCTTTAAATCCTCATAAATTATCAGGTCAGTGTGGAAGGCTTAAGTGTTGTTTAAATTATGAGTTAGAGACTTACATGGATGCCTTGGTTGACATACCTAAAATTGAAAAGCCATTACTCTTTAGCAAAGGAAAGGCTCAACTACAAAAGGTTGATATTTTCAAAAAGGTGATGTGGTTTTGTATTGAGGGTGAAAACTCCTGGTTTTCATTGAATGTACTCGAAGTAAAAAGTGCTATTGATACCAATAAGACAGGAAAAGCAGTAGAGTTATTTAAGGTAGAGGAGGAGATCAAAACGCTGGACTTTGAATCTAAACTAAACGATACTTTACCTAAAAAGAAAACAAACCAGAAAAAAAGGTCCAATAAAAAGAGGAGAAGGAATAGAAAAAACAAGCCCAAACCTCCAACAAAAAAATAATACCCTTTACAGTAGAATTCCCTAAAATTACTAAAGATTTTGTTTTAACTTATGACAAAAGTTTATACGTTATTTTTAATTTTCTCCTTATTTCTTCTTTCAGGATGCTCCACCCAAATAGTATATGAAAATTATATTGATTTGGATGATAATTTTTGGGCACAGGACAATCAACTTAAATTTGATTTCGAAATTCAAGACCCGAGTGCAGCCTATGATTTATCGATCTATATTAGAAATGGACTTTCCTATCCTTTTTATAATCTTTATGTAAAGTACGAATTGGTAGATGAAAAAGGGAATGCAATCCTACCCTCTGATATGAAGGAAACATCACTTATGGATCCTACTACCGGAAGGCCGCTAGGATCAGGAGTTGGGGATTTCTACAATAATGAAATGAATATTTTCTTAGACTATAAATTTAAAGCTCCAGGAAAATATTCCCTGAAAATAGACCAATATATGAGGTTAGATTCTCTACCTGATATTACCGCTATAGGGATAAAGGTTGCTAAAAGTAAGGAATAGCAGGACAATCATGCAGAAATTTTCCTTTCATCCTGCTTAGCTTTTTTAATCATTTTCCGTTTAATGATTGCTTTTCTGATATCATCAAGATCACCTCTGGGAATTGCATTTATAAGCTTTTTTGTATAGTCGGATTGAGGATCTTTGTAAATATCTTCAGCAAAATTCAATTCCTCTTTCTGCCCTTTATTCATCACCAAAATTCTATCAGCAATAAACTTTACTACCGCCAAATCATGGGATATAAAAATGAGCGTAAGGTTTAATTTGCCCTTAAGAAAATTCAGTAAATTTAAAACCTGCGCCTGAACAGAAACATCAAGAGCAGAAACAGACTCGTCACAAATTAAAAACTTTGGCTGTAATGCTAAGGTTCTGGCAATACAAATTCTTTGCCTTTGCCCACCGGAAAACTCATGAGGATATCTATTGAAATGAGCCCCACTGAGATTTACCATTTCCAGTAACTCAATGGCCTTTTCATTTAATTCTTTCTCTGTATCGTAAATTTTATGAACCCTCATAGGCTCAATAATCGCATCACCAATACTCTTCCTTGGGTTTAGGCTCGAATATGGATCTTGAAATACTATTTGTATATCTTTCCTTATGGCTCTTAATTGTTTACTGTTAAGGTCCAACAAATTTTTATTATCGAAGATTACCTCTCCTGAAGTTGGTTCGATCAATCTTAAAAGACTTCTTCCCAATGTGGTTTTTCCACACCCGGACTCTCCTACTAATCCTAAAGTCTCCCCTGGATAAACTTCAAATGAAATATCATTAACAGCTTTTTTATATTCTATTGGTCTACCCAACCAATCAGTTTTTCCGGGAAAGAAAGTGCAAAGATTTTTTACCTTTAGAAGAGGTTCTTTCTTTTCTAGCTCTTCAAACTGTTCCCGCAAGTAACTTTCACTTTGATAGTTCTTCATTATGGCCTCACCTACAGATTTAAATCTCGCATTTGAAACAGTAGGAATCGATCCATCATTGTTAATATGCAAAAAGTCTGTGATTACAGGCAAAGTCTCCAGTTTAATATCCAACCTTGGTCTACATGCAAGCAAGCCATTAGTATAAGGATGGGTAGGCTTTGAAAAAATATCCCAAACTGAACCGGATTCCACAACATCTCCACGAAACATCACCATTACATCTTCTGCTATTTCCGCCACTACACCTAAATCGTGAGTGATGAAAATAATTGAAGTATCCTTATCGTCCTTAAATTCTTGCAGTAAATCTAGAATTGTTGCCTGAACAGTAACATCCAGCGCTGTAGTTGGCTCATCAGCTACTAATATGGAAGGTTTGCATGACAAAGCCATGGCAATCATTACCCTTTGTTTTTGTCCTCCGGAAATTTTATGAGGAAAAGAGCTGAAAATTCTTTCTGGTTCATTAATCTTAACTTTTTCGAATAATTCCAGTGTCCTTTTTTTCGCTTCTTTTCTTGAAATATTTTCATGAAGAAGAATTGTTTCCATTACTTGATTTCCACAAGTATAAACAGGATTTAATGAACTCATTGGGTCCTGAAAAATCATGGCAATTTCACTTCCCCTCAAAGCTCTCATCTGTTTAGGACTAAGCTGTAATATATCAACTATGCCATATTGTTTAGAGTTAAATATGATCTCACCACTAGTAATTTTTCCCGGAGGCGACTGAATGAGCTGTAATAAACTCATAACAGTAACAGATTTTCCAGAACCCGACTCTCCCACAATCCCAAGAGTTTGACCGTTCTTTAAATCAAAGCTTGTATCATTTACAGCAGTAATTATTCCTTCCTGATTGAAAAATTCAATAGTTAGATTTCTTACTGAAAGTATGGTATCCTGATCAATAGTATATTTTCTAATCATATAATTGATTGATATTGAATATACATAACACCCTTTGAAATTTTATTTTTAATAGGTGGAGTGTTTTTTATAACATTGGAAATTGTATGATTTTCCTTTTTGATGAACCTTAAATTCAAGGAATTATTTCAGTAAATCCACAATATTAATTACTAAATAGATGTGCAGAATTAAATATACTTAATAAGTTTTAATTGTTTTGTCACTCTAAAGATAATGACTTGCTCGGACTGCTCTTCGTTTTTAATCCTTAGCCTTACATTTGACACACTGCCCGCATTACTTTATAAAAAAAGAAAAGAAGTGACCCAATCTGCCTGCAGTTTGCCTTTTTTGGTTAAAATAAGTTTACTTTCATTAAAATATACCAATTCGTATTTAATAAGGTCTTTAATTTCTTTTTGCTTTTTTTGCAGAAAATCAATATTATGTTGCTTTTTTATCAATTCTAAATCACATCCCCACATAGTTCTCAAAGTAGTAAGGACATATTCGTTAATTTTTTCATTTAGAGATAAGTATTCAATCGCAGCTGGAATTTTTCCATCATTTATAGATTTGATATACTTGGAATTGTTCTTTACATTAAATTGTCTAACTTTTCCATTAAAAGAATGAGCACCAGGTCCCACACCTAAATAAGGTGTTTGATTCCAATAATTTGAATTATGTTTTGAATACTTTTTACTTTTGGCAAAATTGGAAATCTCGTATTGTTCGAAATCTTTTTCTCTTAAATACTCTACAACTATATCAAACTGTTCAGCCTCAAAATCTTCATTTGGAGAATTAATTTTCCCCTTTTTAAGCCAGTTTCCAAAAACAGTTTTTTCTTCAACTGTAAGACAATAAGCCGAAATATGTGAAACCCCAAATGAGATTGCTTTTTGTAAATCTGATTCTAAAACTTTATGTGAATTATTTGGTAAACCATAAATCAGATCAATAGTAACATTTTCAAACCCAATATCCTGTGCTTTCTTAATTGAACTTTCCGCCTCTAGGGAGGAATGTACTCTATTTAAAAATTTCAAGAATCCATCATCAAATGTCTGAATCCCAACACTCAATCTATTTATACCAAGTTTAATAAATTCGTGTAATTTTTGAGATGATAAATCATCAGGATTGCACTCAATTGTAATTTCAGGATTATTAGCAATCCTGAAATTTTTATGGATTGAACTAAAAATTAAAGTGAGTTCTTTAAGGTTAAGTATTGAAGGAGTACCTCCACCAAAGTAAATTGTTTCAATTTTAGATTTAACAAAAGCCTTTTGAAAAGTCAATTCTTTATTAATCGCTGTTACAAGAGCTTTTTTAGTAGAAAAATTTGTACTAAAATGGAAGTCACAATAATGACAGGCTTTTTTACAATAGGGAATATGTACATAAATTCCTGCCATCTTATTAAAGTTCTCTTTTTAGGATAGAAAATTAACTAGAAAAATAAAAGAATGGAAGATATCAAGGTTACAATAATAACAAAAATTCGGTAGGCTGATTCAGGAATTACCCTAACCACTTTAATACCAATAAAAACCCCTAATAAAATTGTTGGGAGCAATTGCAAATCAAAGAAAAATGTTTCTAATGTGATGGTACCCCAAAAAAATATATGCAGAGGTATTTTTAACAAATTTAAAAGTAAAAAAAACCAGGCCTTAGTACCAATAAAAGAATTTTTTAACAACCCTTTAGATAAAAAATAAACAGACATGATGGGCCCTGCAGCATTTCCTACCATTGTGGTAAACCCTCCAGAGAGTCCAAATAATGGAGCAATTAGCTTATTGTTTTTAAAAAAATTACCTGATTTTATTATTTGATTAAAAACCAATAGAATAATGGAAAATATAACACCTATAGCTATAATTTTTTTAAATAGAATATCTGGAATGGAGTTTCCTATATATATTCCAATAAATAACCCACCTAAAACCCATGGTAAGAGTTTATATAGGTACTGAATATTTGCATGTCTATGATAATGCACCACTGAATAAACATCTGCAAAAACTAAAAGAGGAAGTAACAAACCAGTAGATGCCTTCCCACCAAATGTTAATGCAAAAATTGGAATTGCAACCATTCCTGCCCCTGAAAGCCCACTTTTAGACATGCCTATTAGCAATCCTGATAAAATAATTAAAATAATTTGAGAATTGCTTAATGCCAATAAATAATATTCCATACCATCCATTATGGAAAAAAGAAGTAGAAAAAAAGCCTCACTAGTATTCTAGTGAGGCTAAGAATGATAAAACTGGCGATTACCTACTCTCCCACGTATTACCGCAGTACCATTGGCGTTACAGGGCTTAACTTCTCTGTTCGGAATGGGAAGAGGTGTTCACCTGCGCTATTGTCACCATGAAGTCTTAAATATCTTTTAATATTAATTTTTTGAGTTAATTTAACATGTTGTTATTAGTAAAACACTGCCAAAACAGTGGCATTTTAAAAAAGTATTTGGGTAATTAGTACTGCTCAGCTTTGCCATCTCTGACTTTACACTTGCAGCCTATCAACGTTATCATCTCTAACGACCCTTATATAGAAGCCTCATCTTAAGGTGGGTTTCGCACTTAGATGCTTTCAGTGCTTATCCCTTCCGAACATAGCTACCCTGCGGTGCAGCTGACGCCACAACAGGTACACCAGAGGTTCGTCCAACCCGGTCCTCTCGTACTAAGGTCAGATCCTTTCAAGCTTCTTGCGCCCACAACAGATAGGGACCGAACTGTCTCACGACGTTCTGAACCCAGCTCGCGTGCCACTTTAATGGGCGAACAGCCCAACCCTTGGGACCTTCTCCAGCCCCAGGATGTGACGAGCCGACATCGAGGTGCCAAACC
>JAHQVQ010000062.1 GCA_019634305.1 Flammeovirgaceae bacterium
CTACCATTAGAGCCAGAGTGAGTCGATTAGTTAGAAAATCACTCTCTTTTTCTAAATTAGACAAGTGGCACAATTTGGCTATTGCATGGTTCTTTTGGCAATTTAATTTAGAAAGGAAGCCTTACATTTGATACACTGCCACAGATTTTAATGATGATGCAGAATTTATTTACTCAGGAAGTTCAACTATGCTTAACCCTTGGAATAGATTATACCTGAATAACCTGACAGTTGCGTCAAAATATTTTATGGATATGATGGTAGATAATGACGATCCAAGGCTGGAAGCTTATTGGGATGATGAAAGATATGATGCATCTGATCCTTCTTTAAAATCATTCGTAGGATTTGTAGGAAAACCTAACGGTTTTGGAACTGACAATGCGAGTTATGCACCTGTAGGTCTGGATACTTATTTTGGGAAACCAGAATCTCCAGTTGTATTAATTACCTGCCACGAAGCGCTTTTCATAGAAGCTGAAGCTGCTTTTAGAGCTGGGGATGCAGATAGAGCTGCTACTGCTTTAAATACTGCTGTTAAGGAGTCTATTTTAAAATATATGGGAGCAGCTGACCCTGTTTATGAAGGTACATTTGCCAGTGAAACAGCTGGTTCAGTTACTATGGAAAAAATCATGAATGAAAAATACAAGGGAATGTTCATTCAGGAAATAGAATCATGGACTGACCAGAGAAGACATGACTTCCAATTCCCAACAGGAATTGAAATTCCTAAGTTTGCTGATGGAAGCCCGGTTGCCACTGAATTTGTAAGAAGATTAATTACAACCCAATCAGAACTTACAAACAATACAAATGCACCTAAAGGTATTACTCAATTTGATAGAGTATGGTGGGATAAGTAAAAGCAATAAATTAATGAACTGGGACCTCTTTGAGATTTTTCTTAAAGAGGTCTTTTTTTGTTAAGTGATTAATAGAAGTGCGCTTAAGAGTAGAAAAAGGAAGAAAAATATCCCATTGTAGACTTTTTGTATACCTCAATTTTTAGCGATTATGACAAAAAACAAGCAGTATTGCCAAATAACTAAGGATAGTTTATAAACAGTTGGAACCAATTGAGGTTTTATTTTGGTATATTCTAAATATATGTTACAGAACCATTTCAGATTTATGAATTCAATATCAAGTGCAATAGTAGAAACTAACTTACCAACTAGATTTGGAAATTTTAAATTGAAAGCCTACCAAAGTGAATTTGAACAATTTCCTCACTTAGCGCTTTTTACTGAAGATTATCTGGAAAAGGAAATTATTGATGTGAGAATTCACTCGGAATGTATGACGGGAGATGTCTTTGGCTCTGCAAAGTGCGACTGTGGTGAACAATTGGATTATTCCATGAGATGGATTCAAAAGCATGGAGGTGCAATTTTGTATTTACGTCAGGAAGGGAGAGGAATCGGTTTGGTAAATAAACTAATGGCATACAATCTACAAGAGGATGGTTTGAATACCAGAGAAGCCAATTTGGAATTGGGGTTTCACGCTGATCCCAGAAACTATGAAAAAGCAATTGAAATGCTAAATGATCTTGGAATTGAGAAAATCAGACTTTTAACCAATAATCCAGAAAAAATAAAAGCCTTTGAACACACTGAAATTCAGTTGGTGGATCGAATTCCTATTGAAATAAAACCGGGATTGGAAAACCTGAGTTACCTGGAAACTAAAAAAAATGAAATGGGCCATTTACTTACAAAAACCAATGGTTTCCAAAGGAAATAATCACCATTGAATGAAAGTATTGGAAAGGTTACTTGGAATAATCTAATTCCTGATTTTTTACTAACTCACTGCTAATCTCACTAGAAAACTAAAAACCTATGATTTGGGACATTTTACTATTGCTAAAATCGGAGATTGAAAAAGGGCCAAATAGTTTCCATTATTTGTCAGTAGGGGGTGCTGATAAAATAATAGTAGGATTCGATGAGGTGCTGGAAAATACTACTTTAATCATAGATTTCTCAGGGACATTTCGAAATGAAGGAAAATTTACTGTCATAGAATCTAGGGTACCAATAGAAATTGAGACGAAAACTAATTTCCATTGGGATGCAAAAGAATTGGAAATACTTGAGTTATACCTGCCCTATTCTCTACTACCTTATTATTCCAGGAAATATAAAAAATGTTATTCCATTTCACACTTTGCCCAAACCCTGGATGGCAGAATTGCCTCTTTTTCTGGAGATAGTAAATGGATTGGCAATGAGGAAAACCTAATCCATGCTCATAGAATGCGGGCTTTATGCGATGCCATTTTAATTGGATCTAAAACACTTAATCAGGATAATCCAAGATTAAATGTAAGATTGGTAAAAGGAAAAAATCCGGTAAAGGTAATTGTTGGAGGAGATGAATTGGCAATTGAAGATTACAATACTGTGGATGACAACACGATTATGTTTTGCCAAAATCATTTTGATTTAAACCCCTGCTATGAGAAAATTTCTTTAGAGAAAAATGAAGTTTACAATGCCTCTCAAATTTTAAAGAGTTTATTGAAGAAGGGAATACATTCAGTTTATATCGAAGGAGGTTCCTTCACTACTTCTAATTTTTTAAAGCAAAATGCGCTGGATCAAATTCAGTTACATTTTTCCCCTAAAATTCTCGGCTCAGGTACAAATTCATTTTCTTTTGAAGGCATTATGCAAATGGACGAGGCTATCCAGTTTAAAAATCCAAAATTCATCAAAATAGGCAGTGAAATTATGTTTATGGGAAATTTAGGATAGAATATGAAAATCATTAAAGAACTATGGCATAATCTCAATCATTCTTGGTTGGAAGAAAAAAAGCTTTTAAAACTGGAAGAGGAAATCCTAATTGAATCAAAATACTCACTAATTAGCCTTGGAACTGAGCGTACAATTACCACCAAATTATTAGACGAAAAATTAGCTGCCAAAATGAAAGTTCCACATATGAAAGGAGACTTTCGAGAGAATTTCACCTATGGTTATTCTTTAGATGGGAAAGTGATTGAAGGACCTAATCAGCTAAAGGAAAAATATGTCCATCTGATGCATCCCCATCAGAACCTGGTTAAAGCCAATATTTCAGATGTTTTCTCCATTCCCGTTGGAATTTCTCTAAAAACAGCCTGTCTGGCTAGCAATATGGAAACTGCAGTAAATGCGATTTGGGATGCAGGTATTGAATTAGGAGATAAAATTTTGGTGATTGGGTTTGGAACTATTGGTGCTTTAACTAGCCTTGTGACGAAAAATATTCCCGGGGTTGAATTAACTGTAATTGAATCTGATGAAGAAAGAATAGCCTTGGCAAACCAACATGGCTTTCAGGTTTTTCCTGCTATGGAAGGGGAAAACTATGATGTTGTCTTCAATACTACTGGAAGCGAGACTCTACTTCAAAAAGCATTGGAGGCGACAAGTCAGGAAGGGAAAATCATTGAAATGAGTTGGTATGGAACCAGAGAAATTAAGATTAACCTTGGAGCAGATTTTCATTACGGAAGAAAGCAAATTATTTCCTCACAAGTCAGTCAAATACCAAAAAGGAAACTAGACAGATGGGATTATTTGTCCAGAAAGAAACTCGTTTTTAAACTATTAAAAGAATTAAAACCTGATTTTTTAATTGATCGGGAAGTTCCCTTTTCTGAGTCCCCTGAATTTTTTAATCATTTAAGAAATGGAAAGGTAAAGGGGACGGGAATTGTAATTAAATACTAACTAAAAATTCAAATAACTATGTTTTCAGTAACTGTAAAAGATCATATCATGATTGCTCATTCACTTCCGGATCCCTATTTCGGACCTGCTCAAAATATGCATGGAGCCACCTACGTAGTGGAAGCCAGTTTTAAAAGTCCATCCCTCAATGAACAAAATGTAGTGATTGACATTGGAGAGGCAACTGATATTTTAAAAGATACATTGAAAGAACTGGCCTATCAAAACCTTGACGAGTTTCCTCAATTCAAAGGAATTTTGACCACTACTGAGTTTTTAGCGAAATATATCCATGGACAGATAAAATCAGCTCTAAAAGAGGATTTAATATTAAAGGTTGAGTTACTAGAATCCCATGTAGCATCTGCTGCTTATGAGGCATAAACTAATTGCAATAAGCCTAAATAACTATAGAAAGTGGCGAATAACAAAAAACCCCATCTGGTAATTTTAACCACCCATTTTGGAGACAATTTTTCTGGTGGATCTACTGCCACCTGTGAGGTTTTTTCTAGAATAGAAAATGAGTTTGGAGGAATAACGGTGTTGGGAACACAATTAGGAAATTACCCATTTAAGACCATAAATTACATTAAATACAACCATTGGGTTCATGCTTTTTTTCTATTGAAGAAATTACACAAACCGGGTACTTTATTTTACGGAGATTTCTATAATTCTTTTTTGTTTATTCTGGCTAATGTCCCTTTTTACTTTACTTATCATGACAATTGGCCTGAACTATCACAAGAAAGCACAAAAAGTAAATTACTTTCATTTTTCTATACTCCAATTTATCACCAGATTTTTAAAAAAGCAGCACTAGTATTCACCGTTTCAAAATTTAAATATGAGTACATATCAAACTTCACCCAAAAAGTACAATTGGTTTATAATGGGTTTGAAAAAAAACATTGTTCTATAAAAAACAACAAACCTGAGAGCCAAAAGCAAGTAATTATGGTGGGCAATATTGATAAAAGGAAATATAAAATGGCGCTCAAATTATTCCTTAAATTAAGTGATTACGAAAAAATGGAGATAGATATTTATGGAAATATTGTTGATGAAATGTTAGCTCAAAAGCTAGCTAAATTTCCCTTTGTAAACCTAAAGGGGTTTCATAAAAACATCCCTTTTTCAAACTATAAATTATTGTTACACACTTCCATTACAGAAAGTTTTGGAATGACTTTCTGCGAAGCTATGCACTCGGAAATTCCGGTTTTGACTTTTGATACGGGTGGAGCAAAAGAACTGATTAATAAGGATAAGGGAATACTTATAGAACCTTATAATACGCAAAAAATGAAACTAGAATTAATGAACATCCTTAATGGAGAAATCTCTTTTAAGTTTCATTCAAATTCTTTTGATAAGTATTCCTGGGATAAAGCTGCAAAAGATTATTCAAAAAAAATGTTGTTCAATTGATCGTAATAATTTTCATATACTTCAGCTTCTTTTTAGACTTCCTGGTTTGGCCTATTCCCAGTGAAGCCTCAACTAGTTCCTTATTAAATACTTCTGATCAAAACAACGCACTTAAAAAAGGAGGGTTACTGCTGGTTTTTATTCTTAATTTATTGTTCTACCTCACTCCTTTTGGAATCGCAGTTTTAAAAATTACTGAAGGATATTTTCCATCCATCGAATGGTGGCAAACCGTAGGCCTAATCCTTTCAATTAGTGGAAGATTTATTTCCTTACTTGGCAGTACTTCTCTTAGAAAGAGTTCAAATGGAAACTTAAAGACTTCCGCTATTTTCAAAATTAGCAGAAATCCCATCAGCCTGGGAATGCACTTCACTATTCTGGGTTTAGTCATATTTTTTAATTTCTGGTATTTGTGGGTTGGATTCATTTTTTATCTACTCAATATCCATTTCAAAATCCTAATTGAAGAAAAATTCCTAATTGAAAAGTTTGGATCTGACTATATCAAATACCTAAATAAAACCCCGAGATATTTATGATAACAGAAACACAAATAGAAGTAAAAAACTGGTTTGATCAAACTTATAGCCATAAGGGTTTTAAATATCTCAGGCCTGTAAATGCCTATTATATTTTTGCGACTCTTCTACAACCAAAACCCGGATCGAAACATCTGGATGTAGCCTGTGGACTAGGTCTCATGCTAAAAGCCCTGGAGAAAAATGATGTGAAAACATATGGTATAGACCTTTCCTCTGAAGCTATAAAACAATGTAAAACTTTTTGTCTGGATGCTATTGTAGAAGAAGGAAATGCGGAAAAATTAACCTTCAACGATGAAACATTTGATTCAATCACATGTATTGGATCTTTGGAGAGAATGCTCAATAGAGAAAAGGCATTAAGTGAACAATTTAGAGTGGCAAAGAGTGGTGCTGAAATATGCTACATGGTAAGAAATGCTGAAAATTTTACTTGGAAATACTTATTAA
>JAHQVQ010000063.1 GCA_019634305.1 Flammeovirgaceae bacterium
ATTGTGTAAGTAGTTGGGGACATCATTTTCGCCCTGAATATAAGAAACTTTACATACTGAAAGATACTTTTCCGCAAATTCCGGTAGTGGCACTTACGGCTACTGCCGATAAAGCAGTTCGCTCTGATATTGGCGCACTTTTGAAATTGAAACAGCCCAAATATTTCATAGCTTCTTTCGATCGGCCAAACCTTTCTTTAGCAGTACTTCCAGGTAGAAAAAAATGGGAACAAATACGAAGAATCGTAGAAAAGCACCGTGGGAAAAGTGGCATTGTTTATTGCAGCAGCAGAAAAGCCTGTGAAGATTTGGCGGTAAAACTTCAGGGTATTGGGTTGAAGGCCGATTTTTACCATGCTGGCTTGGACAATTTAACTCGCCATAAAACACAGGAAGATTTTATTCAGGGGGAATTGGATATTATTTGTGCAACCATTGCCTTCGGAATGGGAATTGATAAATCGGATGTGCGGTTTGTGATCCACAACAATATGCCTGGAAATTTGGAAAGCTATTATCAGGAAATTGGGCGGGCAGGCAGAGATGGACTTCCAGCTGAAACCATTCTTTTTTATAGCTACAGAGATGTGCAAACTCATGTTGGGTTTATGGAAGACATTGATGATAATGCTTACCGGAGAATCCAAATGGCCAAACTGAACAGAATGCAGGAATTTGCCGAATCTCAGGTTTGCAGAAGAAAAGTACTCATGACTTATTTCAGTGAAATCCCTGAAAAAGATTGTGGAAATTGTGATGTTTGTAAAAATCCTCCAAAATATTTCGATGGTACTACACTAGCGCAAATGGCACTTTCGGCAATGGTAAGAACCAAAGAAAAAGTGGGTATCACCACCTTAATTGATATCCTGAAGGGAACTTACTCTCAGTCTGTAAAAGACCATAACTATTCGAAAATAAAAACCTTTGGTGTGGGAAGACAAACCACCAATTTTGCCTGGATTCTTTTTATCCAGCAATTTATTCAGCAGGGAATTATTGAACTGGATTATAAGGATCATTATAATTTGAAACTTACCCGTTTAAGCAAGGAAATTTTATTTGAAGGCAAAGAAGTGAGACTCGTTACTCCGGAAACTATTAAAGAAAGGCAGGAAGAACAAAAACAAGTAAAGGTAGAATCTTCAGCAGCCAGGTCCTCATTCAATCCTACTTTATTTGAAGAATTGCGGACCCTTAGAAAGGAAATTGCCGATTCCCAGGGCGTTCCGGCATTTGTGGTTTTTGGAGATGCTAGCCTGAAAGATATGTGCGAAAAGCTACCCAACTCCATGCATGAATTTTTAGGTGTTTCCGGAGTGGGTGAACACAAAGCCAACTTGTATGGGGAAAACTTCCTGAAAGTTATTACCAAATACAACCCTACCACAAAGCAAAAAGGTGATACCTATAAAATCACGCTTTCCATGTACAGAGATGGGAAAAGCGTAGAAGAAATTGCCAAAGAAAGAGGAGTTCAACCCACCACCATTTTTTCCCATCTAGCCAAATTAATAGACGATGGCAAAGGGATTGATATTAATGAGCTAGTTTCCAATGAAGAAATTAAAAAAATGGAAATAGCCATTGAAGAAATAGGATTTCAGGATGCCCTAAAACCCTATTTCGATTATCATTCTGGAGAATTGGAATATGGAAAAATCCGAGTGATTTTGAGTTATCTGAAGAGCCAGAGTGTGGGGTGAGGTTTTTGGAAAATTGCTGTTTTTTTGTTTTTTACTTTGCTATTCGGATTTCAAATCCTTCGATAAAAGTTCGCCATTACAAATGGCGAAACAGCAGGTCTATTCTAAAGTGGAAAATTTTTCTCGTTAAGTATCCCTTCCTCCTCCCCCGTATCATTCATTTTTTATATATTTAATGACAAATCCTTAGAATTTGCTAATTTCTTGAAATTCAAGAGGATTTAAATTTTTCAGGTAATTTAGGTGACGGACTCATTTGTTTACAGTATCCTATTATTGCTGAAAAGTGTGATTAGCATTTTTGTGAAAAGATAGATAGATTGGAATAATATAAAAATATGAAATGGGTGAGAACATTCGAAAAATAAACAAGAATTGCTACCAATTATTAAAAACTTACTTTATCCCTGTTTTTGAAAAAAGGCTAGATGAGCAAATCTCTTTTATAAATGCTTGTAGCAGTATTTTTCGGAAACATCAAAATAAAATTTCTAAAAATTTAGCTAATAAAAATCTGGAGAATATTGTTAGGGAGCTTATCCTTCTTCAGACCGATTTTTCTACACATATTGATAACTGCTACAGCCAACTGGAACAAAAGAACTTTGATGTAATTTTCCAGGATTTTATTACTCATTTTGATAGCTACGCCAGCACTTATATTGTAAAAGAAATTACTCTTTTACAGGGTAAAAGCAGATTTCATCCACAAAAGGAAGATTCTATTTTGATTCGTGGCTCAAAAAGGTTGAAAAAATCAGGTTATTATTTTTCCAAATTACCACGAAAAATTTCTAATAGTTTTAGAACTTTATTCAAGAAAAAAAAGAAACCTACCAAACGTTGGAGGCACAAAGCACCCATACGAAACATGGCTTATTATTATTTCTATGGGGCTATGCTGTCAGATTTAAACGCATTGATTAAAGATATTTTTTTGAGTATCAACAGCACAAACCTGTCTATTTGGGAGAGTCTATCTGGAGTAAATAAAAGGTTTATAGATCTAGCAATTGCTAATAATTTTGAGGAATGGGAAGCAGTTGATTTCAATTTTTTTATTGAAAAGTTTGACAAATTCTCTGAAAAACTAGAAGCTCAGAAAATAGATCTTTCCAAATATCTGGATAATGCTTTTGAAAAAATTGAACCCCGTTATTTCACAGCAATTGATAAAGTAGGGACACTCGAATTACCAAAAAGTAAATATGGGGATGCCACTATTAAAAGACAAAATAGAAAGCTAAAAAAGGATTATAATAGTGCTTTAGAAGGCTGGAACAATACTCTTTTTACTTTATATGAAGATTGGAGACTTGATTTAGATTTGTATCATTTGGTATTTAATGTAATTGATGTATACTATGAACAAAAAAAGGAATATAATAAAAAGGTAAATGAAAATTTACTTCCACAATTAGCTAAAATTGAATACTTTTTCAATGAACAAATCAATAAAATCCAGGAGTATAAGGGAAAAGGTGTAAAGGCTTTCAATCAATTGCTTTTAAGTGAAAAGGCACTGATTGAAAAAGAACTTGCCAAGAACAATATTCCTGTAACTACCAATATTCTTTTGGAACAGAATTTTCCAAAAATGGTGGGTCAGATCGAATTGGAGATAGAAAATCAGGTGCAGGGAATGAAAAAAAACAGGGCCTTGACCGGTCTTGTAAAATTTGACAGAAGTATTACTGACAGTGATTTTTCCAATATTTCTCCACATGAGTTGATTAATTTTGAAAGTCTGCCTTCCCTCCTCAAAGTGAGCCAAAAAGTAAAAGCACGATTATTACAGAAAATTAATACACTGGTTCAGGAAATTGGGGAACTGGATAGCATTGCAGACTACAACCTGGCTACTGCAATTGAAAATTCCACCACTCCAGATTACAAATTGGCAAAGGGAAAAGAAATTGCAGAAGATGGATTAAAAAGGGCTTTAGCCAGAACAATTGACATAAAGGAGGAGCTGATAAAGTCTGAGGAGGTTTTCTCTCTCGAATTGGGAGAAGGCCTATTAGGATTTGTGAATAAGATCATTTCCTTTACGAATACCGAGAATATTTTTAAGCTAAAATTAGTCATTACAAAAGCCAAGGCGATCAATAAAGCCAAGGCCGTAAGAAAGGAGACTATTGCTTATATCAAAAATTTAATTCCCCTAATCGTAAAATCCTCCAAAACCGGCCTGGGTTATCTGAGTGAACGATATGAATGGTTTAAGAAATTTATTGGGCTTTCTTCTGGAGCTTCAAAGATAAGTACAGAAATTTCTGATTATCTGGCTGCAACAGAAGAGGCCATTACCAGACTTCCTTATGTCTATCAGCGGCTTTTTAAAAATGATACCGCCACCGATAGTATTTTGGTAGAAACGAGAGAGGAAGAAATAGCAAAACTAAAACTGGCTTTTGATAACTGGAGCCTAAACCGATATGTACCTACAGTTATTATAGGAGAGAAAGGAAGTGGAAACAGCTCTGTTGTCAATTCATTTTTAAAAAGACATAATGAGAAAATACCGGTAAAAACTTTTATAGTTTCTCATCAGATTACCAATAGGGAAGAATATTTCCAGTTTTTTTCTGATGCTTTTCCTGAAAATACTTTTTCGGATCAGGAAGGATTAATTGCCTTTCTCAATGATTATCCACAGAAAATGATCATCCGGATGGAAGATATTCAAAATATGTTTCTCCGAAAAGTAGGAGGCTTTGTAGGCATAAAGTATTTTGTGGAGTTGATGTCCAAAACCAATAAGAAACATTTCTGGATTTGTACCTGTACGCTATATGCCTGGAACTACCTTGATAAAGCCTTTGAAATAAGTGATTATTTCGGATATACCATCAAACTGGGAAACCTTACTTCTCAAAAGATAGCAGATATTATTCTGAAAAGGCACAAAATGAGTGGGTATAACATTTATTACAAGCCAGATCCCCTGGTTATTTCCGAAAAGAAACTTGCAAAAATGGAGGAAGAAGACAGTCAGGGATATTTAAAGGACAATTATTTTTCATTCCTCAATAAATTCACCGGAAGTAATATCAGCCTGGCTTTAATTTTCTGGCTAAGATCAACAGAGGAAATTATTGGAGATACCATCAATATTTCTACTCTAAGAAATCTGAACTTTAGCTTTTTGAATGCGCTTTCCACCAAAAAAATATTTTTACTACATGCTTTATTAATTCATGATGGACTTACCCAGGAAAGATATGCACAAATACTAAATCAGGGAAGAGAAACTGTAAGGCAAGAATTCACACTGCTCTATGATGATGGATTAATTATTTCAAAAAATGATCATTATTTCATTAATCCTCTCCTCTACAGCCAGATAGTTCTTTTGCTAAAATCCAAAAACTTAATTTATTAAGAATAATAGAAAATTTCCTTAACCAGAGAAAAAATGTTGAAGAGAAATTTAAAAATATATTGCTTTCTATTGCTTTCCTTTGGAATTACCATCCAGGTCTATGCTCAAAATCCTCCAGATGCTGTTCAGACAAAAGATAGCCTTTCATTAATTATTTCTAAACTGGATACATTACAAAAAGAGGCAGAGGAAAGTAAATCCAAAAATGAGCTATTGCAGAAAAAACTGGAAGTCCCTCAAGTGCATTTGGTGATTCCCTTTGCTAAGATATTTTGGACTATAGTATTTCTAATAATAACTTTCTTAATCATTAAAATTATAAGAAAGGTATTAGAATCCTGGGCAGAAAAAAGTACTACCCATAGGGTAAGCATAAAAAGTACTATTCCAATTGTTAGATTAATTTTCTGGATTATTTTTGCAGTTGTAGTAGTTACAGAGATTTTTGATCCTCCTGAAGAAACAATATTTGCCTTTTTCGCCTCAGTCGGTGTAGCAGTAGGCTTTGCCTCTCAGGATATCCTAAAAAATATTTTTGGTGGAATAGTTATTCTAATGGACAGACCATTCTTGGTTGGTGATAAAATAGAAGTTGGTAGTTTTTATGGAGAAGTTATTGGAATAGGTCTGCGATCTACCAGAATTGTTACTGCCGATGATTCCATTGTCAGTATTCCCAATGGAGAACTCATGAATCAATCCCTTTCCAATTCCAATGCCGGAGAGTCTAATTGTCAGGTAGTAGCAGAACTCTATCTTCCAATTGCTATAGATACTGAGAAAGTAAGAAGTATTGCCACCGAAGCCGCTAAAGTTTCTCGATTTATTTATCTGGATAAACCCATTGCCGTTCTTTTTTTCAATGAGGTAAAGGAGAGAAGATCTTATCTGAAAATGAGACTGAAGGCTTATGTAATGGATATCAGATACGAATTTGTCTTCAAAAGTGACATGACTGAAATCGTAATGCGAGAGTTAATCAGTCAGGAAATTATTGATCCTAAAGAAGTAAATTAATAGAGGAGAAAGATGTACTGGAACTTCTATGGAGTTCCAGTACATTATTTGCTGCTTTTCAGGCACTTATTTTGGAACTACATTTACAATCACCCTCTTATACCTGGATAGGCTTGGACTTCCTTTATCCGATAATTTTAAAATAAAATGAATCGTTTCATTTTTCTTTACTTCCGGAGCTGTCATATTAACTATATGCACATTCTCGGCTGAGATTTTAATTTTCTTTTTATATGAACCTGCCTCCGGATAGCTAAACCACAAGAAACTCAGGTTATCTCCATCTGGATCAGTCGAATCAAAGGCATCCAAACTAAAAGCTTCACCCGATTTAACTGTAAGTTCTTCAGGATGCATTAATACTGGAACTGGAGGATGATTTGCCTCAGCATATGTTGTTGTACACCAATCCATTCGTGCAGCAAAATCATTTTGAAAATCGTCTCTCCAACGCCATAAAGAAACTTTACTATTTTCGAAAGTAACCGTATCTTCTCCAACTGCTCGGCCATAGGCTTTTGGAATATAGGGTGTATAATTATCTACAGCATTAGTCCAGATTGCCCTGGTTTCAGGCTCAAATGGCACACCCGATCTTCCTTTCTTTCGTTTGGAAAAATTATCTGGTTTGTAGAGTTCATATCGGCCACCCCAACCACCCCATTCTGGGTGTTCTGGCACATTTAGTCCATTAGGTATTAAAGATAAAAAAGCAGGAGTATCTCCCTCTACTCCCCATGCTACATCAGGATATTCCCTCCCTAATGGTCCATGACCCTGTTGAATATTTTGCGCGATCCAATCATTGCTAATCTTTTCATTATTAATACCTTTCACATAGCTATTTATGGCATTCCATGTCGCACTTCCATAATCATCTCCCGGAGTCACAATGTAAAATAAATCGGGAAAATTATTTCTAATCCAAATACCACTATCATCCTGATCTGAAATGGTATATACTCTGAGTTTTGCCATTAATTTTTTGGCCTCAGCTTTGGACTTAGTTTTCTTAATTTTATTAAGCGTCTGTGCCAGAGTATTTACACCTCCCCAAACAGATATCCACAAAGGACGATCATCATCTTTCTCAAGTTCTTTTAAAATCCAGTCTGAGCCCTCCGAATCTTTCCCATCACCTACTCCAAGCATACCGTATTCAGGAAATCCATCCTTTACTAATCCTAATAAAGCTTCTACTTCTGGAAAACCGGATTCATGCTTTAATAAATTGGGCTGCACCTTCCCATAAGCACGAATTACCTTTCTTATAGATTCAGGATCAATCCTATTTTTATGCCAGCAAGAGGTGGTAGCCACTATTCCTTTGATATCAATTTCATTAGCATATAAAAGTAATCTCACCAAAGATTGCGTATCATCAGGATCTGCTTCGATATCAGTTAAGATAATTACCCTGTTTTTTTGAATTGATTGAGCACTAATATTTTCAGAAAAAAATATCAATACAACCACTATCACGGATAATAAGGTTTTGCAATTATTTCTTTTCATTTTGATATAAATTAGAGTAAGTAAAATTAACAATTTAGTAGACTTGTATAAAAATGCTGTACAGTGATGTGCATCAGCTAGTTATGGTACAATAGTAACAATTATCCTTTTATATCGGGTAAGTGAAGGGCTGCCATTGTCAGTTACTTCCAATATAATATGCGTAGTTTGAGGTGTTTTAATTTTAACATAATCAGGCACAATCATTTTCAGGTTTGATGTTTTCTTACCTTCAAATTTCAATGGTTTCCAGTCCACATTATGGTAATTCCCTGGTTCTGGATAATGAATCCATGTATAAGATAATTTATTTCCATCAGGATCTGTACTTTCTGAAGCATCAATACTAATAGAAGAACCTGCTTTTACTTTAAAGTTTACTAATTCTTTAATTTTTGGAACTGGTGGATGATTTGCTTCTTTATAATCCATTATTGTCCAGTCTATTCTGGCAGCAAAATCATGCTGAAAAGCTTCTCTCCATCTCCAAATTGAAGCATGGTTATCAATATAAATTTTACCATCATTCCCAACCACTTCATCCATAGCATCAGTCCAGATTGGACGAGGTTCCTGTTTTTTTCCTTCCAATTCTCTATAAGGTAAAAGCCTGGGTTTGTATAATTCATAGCGACCTCCCCAACCTCCAAAATCTGGTTTTTCGGCTACGTTCAATCCATTATTAATTAAGGCTAAAAAACTAGGTGTATCACCTTCCATGGCATATTCCACCTCAGGATATTCTGCCCCAAGTGGACCATGGTTTTCCATAATGTTTTCTCTGAGCCAGGGGTTTTGAACCAGTGTAGTGTCAGCTCCAGAGGCAAAACCATATTGAGGCTCTCCTGAAATTCCAGACCAGGTAGCAGTGCGATAGTTATCTCCTGGACTTACTATATAGAATAAATTGGGAAATTCCTTCCTCATCCAAAATCCAGAATCATCCTGATCAGAAATGGTGTATACCCTGATTTTGGAAACAAATTGATCCAATTCGGCTTTTGTGCGATTTTGCCTCACTTTCCACAGAGATTGAGCAAGTACATTTGCTCCCCCCCAAATAGATATCCAAACCGGTCGATCATCATTTTTATCTACTACATCAATTAACCAATCCGATCCTTCAGAGTCTTGCCCCTCTCCTACTCCTTTTAAACCATAAACCGGAATTCCTTTTTTTATCCGATCTTTCAGAAATTGGTGTGTTGGAAATCCCTGCTCATGCTTTTCCAGGTTATCTCTTACTTTGCCATAAGCATCCACAATTTCATGAATTCTCCAATCTGCAATCTTATCTCTCAGATGGGTAGAAGTAGTGGCTACTAATCCTTCCACATCGTAATGGTTGCTATAAACCAAAAATCGAACAAGCGATTCTGCATCGTCAGGTTCATTTTCAATATCCGTCAATACTAATACCCTATGCCTCTGGGTAGATTCCACTATCTGAGCAATGGCTATTTCAGCTAAAAAAAGGATAGCTAGTGCCATCCAAATAATTCTTTTCAAGTTCATATTTATTAATTTGTTAGTTGATAAGGAACCCAAATTTCTCAGAATTTAATTGAAAGCAAATACTTTTTCTATCCAAATGGTTAAATTTAAGCTCGTTTTTAAGTATATACCACCTGAAACTTTACTAAAACATGCCATTTTCCGAGATAATTCAGAAATTTGATAAAAATCGCCCCGAGCTAAAACCTTACGGAATGACATGTAACCTGTGGACACCTAGTATCATGGATAAACCTGACAGGCATAATGAAATTGAACTTAATTTCTTTCCCAAAGGCTCTATTACCTATCTTGTAAATGATCAAAAAATAAAGATTCCTGAGAAAAGATTAATCCTTTTTTGGGCGCTTGTTCCTCATCAAATCATCGGTTTTGAGGAAAATTCCTATTATTATGTTTGCACGATACCATTGAGGCAGTTTATGGAATGGAACTTCCCAAATTCATTCGTCAACAGGCTTATAGAGGGAGAAATCCAAATTCCAAATTCAGAGGTAGCTTGGGAATATGATCATTATATTTTTCAAAACTGGGTAAAGGATTTTAAAAGTGGTGATCATCAGCGAGAAGAAATTGCCACCTTGGAAATACAAGGAAGGCTAAAACGATTTGCCTTGGAATCTGGAAATATTGAAGAACAACATTCTCAAATTAAAAATATAAACCAGTCCGCTATTTCTTCTGTTGAAAAAATGGCTATTTTCATTGCTAAAAACTATTCTGATCCCATCACCACTCCTGATATAGCAGCATCAATAGGGCTTCACCCTGACTATGCCAATACTATTTTTAAAAAAGCTTTTGGTACTACTTTAAATAAATATGTTATTAAACAAAGGGTATTGAACGCCCAAAGAAGGCTATCTGTTACTAGAGAAAAAATCACTTCTATTGCCTATGAATCAGGTTTTAATTCTATTGGAAGATTTAATGCTGCTTTTAAGTTAATCTGTAATTGTACTCCTAGAGAGTATAGGAAGAAGTATCAGGAGTAATTTGCTTTTAAAAAAAAATATCAACGCATTCATTCCAAATATGAAACTATTAAATATAGGCCATCCTATGCTTAATTACTTACGCATTAAATTCAAAGATCTATTTAACATTTTATCATTTTTTTAAAGAATTCAAAAATTAGCAATATCGGTCATCAAAACTTAATTTCAATTCCCACATATTTGAAATAAGTACCAGTACTATTTTATATTGAGTACTTTTATCTCATTATCAAAAAGTTGTGGCACTTATTAAGTATAATTAATTCTGCACATCTATTTAAAAACAATTAAATATGTACATCATCACGCAAACAGGATTTATTTTATTGACAATTATCTGTACAGCCATAGTCCTTTGGGGATTGAATAAGATTTTAATCAATAATCAAACTGAAGAAAGTAGCAGAAAAGCTATTCTATTGAAGATAGGATTTGTGATTATTGGTTGGGCAGCCATTTCCGGAACTTTAGCCTGGTTAGGATTTTTCTCGGATTTTGATACCATGCCACCAAAACTTTTTATCAATTTTTTTATTCCTCTGTTTCTTATTTTATCGGTATTGTTTTCAGGTAAATTCACAAAATTGCTTAAAACAGTTCCACCTTCCTGGCTCATGTATATTCAGGGTTTCCGGTTTTTTGTAGAAATCCTACTATGGATGTTATTTCTGGATAATTTACTGCCTATACAACTAACATTTGAAGGAAGAAACTGGGATGTGCTTGCCGGAATTACGGGGCCAATTTTCGCTTATATTTGCTTTGGAAATGGGCGATCAAATATCAACCTAGCTATCGTCTGGAATTTTATTGGGCTGGCACTCTTGGTCAATATTGTAGCCATGGCAATTTTATCTGTACCTTTGCCTTTTCGCTATTTCATGAATAAGCCATCTAATGTAATTGTAGCTACTTTTCCAGTTGTTTGGCTTCCGGGGTTATTGGTTCCTTTGGCTTATTCTATGCATCTTTTCTCCCTCAAACAATTGTTTGTAATGAAAAAAGAAAAACAAAAAATAGTTACAACAGCTTAAAATGAAAGAAATCTATTTTTCGATTTTACAACAAAAAAATCAAAATTCATTGAACTTGTTCTTTCCATTTTAGTTGTATAAATTTATTCAAATTACCCAACCAAAATTAACAATGAGTTCAAAGGCTATTAAAAAAATCAAACCACTTAATTTTCCCTGGGAAACCAGTGATCCTTTTCTTTTTTGTGTTCACCATACGGATAATTATCCGGCTGGAAATGATGAAATGGGTCCCAATGCCTCATTGGCTGAAAGACATTTGGGAAATGATTTTGTTGTAAAAGATGGCTGGCGGATGTACCACGGCACAAAAGTACCAGGTTTCCCTGCACATCCTCACCGCGGTTTTGAAACTGTAACTATTGTGAAAAAGGGTTTAGTGGACCATTCGGACTCATTAGGTGCTGCCGGTCGTTTTGGAAATGGAGATGTGCAGTGGATGACAGCTGGAAAAGGTGTTCAACATTCGGAGATGTTTCCTTTGTTGGATAAGCAAGAAGAGAATCCGCTGGAATTATTTCAAATCTGGCTGAATCTACCTAAGGCTAAAAAAATGGCTCAACCTCACTTTGCCATGCTTTGGGGAGATACTATTCCAACTTATACATCCACGGATGAAAATGGAAAAAAGGTTACCATAGATATTATTGCTGGAAAAATTGGTGATTTATCAGCTCCCAATCCTACTCCAGATTCCTGGGCTGCAGATCCAAAAAATGAAGTTGGAATTTGGGTAATAAAAATAGAAAAAGGAGCCACATGGAATATTCCAGCCAGTGAAAATGATATTAACCGAACTGTCTATTTTTATACTGGTAATAATTTAAAAATTGAAGGCGAACAAATTGCTCCATATCATGGTGTGGAGTTGGAATCGACCATAGAAACCAATATTGAAAACGGGGAGGAAGAAAGCTATCTTTTACTTTTACAAGGTAAGCCAATTGCCGAACCAGTTGCTCAATATGGCCCTTTTGTGA
>JAHQVQ010000064.1 GCA_019634305.1 Flammeovirgaceae bacterium
ATTAAATTTGAGAAAAGGAAAACGAAATTCGAGAAAATGAAAAAAGAGAGTAAAAAATTCCTATACAAATATTTAAATAATGCTTCTCCTACTGGTTTTGAATCTGCTGGACAAAGGATATGGTTAGATTATCTGAAGCCCTATATTGATGATTATTTTACTGATACCTACGGAACAGTTGTAGGGGTAATTAATCCCACGGCTGAATACAAAGTGGTGATTGAAGCACATGCAGATGAAATATCATGGTTTGTAAATTATATTTCCCCGGAAGGATATATTTATGTGAGGCGAAATGGGGGCTCTGACCATCAAATTGCGCCTTCTAAAAGAGTTAATATCCATACCAAAAAGGGAATTGTGAAAGGTATTTTTGGATGGCCTGCAATTCATGTTAGAGATCTTTCTAAGGAAGAATCTCCTTCACTTAAAAATATTTTTATTGATGTCGGATGTTCAAATAAAGAGGAAGTTGAAAAACTTGGTGTTCATGTAGGGAGTGTGGTAACATTTGAGGATGATTTAATTGAGTTGAACAAGAAGTATTTAGTTGGAAGGGCATTGGATAATCGAATTGGAGGCTTTATTCTTTCTGAGGTAGCCAAAAAATTGAAGGAGAGTAAAGACAAACTCCCATTTGGTCTCTATATAGTTAATGCAGTTCAGGAGGAAATTGGGCTAAGAGGAGCTGAAATGATAGCTGAAAGGATAAAGCCAGATGTTGCCATCATAATTGATGTTTGTCATGATACTTCCGCTCCCATGTATGATAAAAAACAACAAGGTGATCAAAAGTCTGGAGGAGGGCCTGTTCTGACTTATGGTCCTGCAGTACAGAACAATCTATTGGATATGTTAATCAAGGTGGCTAATAAAAATAAGATTAGCATTCAAAAGGCTGCTGCATCGAGAGCAACAGGAACTGATACGGATGCCTTTGCTTATTCTGGAATAGGGGTAGCTTCTGCTCTAATATCTTTGCCTTTAAAATACATGCATACCACTGTTGAGATGCTGGACAAAAATGATGTAAAAGATGTAGGAGACCTGATTTATTTTTTCCTTAAACAATTGAAAAAGAATCATGATTTTAGGTATATAAAATAAGTGGAATGAATTGTTTGGAGATAGATTGGGATGGAAGGTTCTAAAGGATCTAAGAAAGTCTTATAACAAACAAAATTTGGATGGGGTGAAAGTACATATCCTAAAAAAGCACAAAAATTGGATTTTAGAAGGCTGTTCCTTAAAGGCAGCCTTTTGTTTTTCCAAAAAAGATATGAAAGAATACAAAATTGAAACAGATCAGGAAGTTGATCTAAATATTTTAAGGGCTGATAAGCTTCCATTAGAAACATATGAAAAATCCCATCAGTCTTTAGTTCAATTTTGCCATGATATTCTTGTGGAATATAATGGTGGAATTTTATTAATAGTGAGAGAAAATTTCCCTGTAAAAGATATTTTATGGTCATTAGGAGGGCGAGTGGAAAGAGGGATGTCTGCGGAAAGCTCAGCTATCAAAAAAGTAAAAGAAGAATGTAATTTGGATATTTTTAATATTAAAGAATTGGGATTTGCTAGAACATTTTTCCACACTGATCCTTTTGGCCATGGAAATGGAACTGATACAGTAAATGTATTGTATTTTGCAAAAGCTAAAGGAGACCTTAAACTAGATGATCTACATTCTCAGCCTGTTATTTTACAAAAAGAAGAATACACTGAAAAATTTAAAAAAGGACTTCATCCATATATGCAGGATTTTCTGGATAAGGTGATTCCTTTACTGGAAAGTGAATAACTTTGCTCTAAGAATAATTCTGATAGTTTATATATTTTTTAATGGATCAAACTTCTACTGAAAGAAAAACTTTATTTGCAGACATTCTTCTTCCTGTTCCTCTGGCACAGTATTTTACCTATAGAGTTCCCTTTGAAATGAATGATCAGGTTATTGAGGGTGGAAGGGTAATTGTTCAATTTGGTCGAAGACGGGTGCTTACAGGAATAGTTGTAAAAATTCATGAAACCCCTCCTCAAAAATATGAGGCAAAATATATCTTAGAAAATCTAGATGAAAGCCCTGTTGTAAATCCTTTGCAAATTCAATTTTGGGAATGGATTGCAGATTATTATATGTGCACAGTTGGAGAAGTTATGAATGTGGCTATTCCATCAGGTTTGAAACTATCCAGCCAATCCAAGATTCAAATTAACCCAGAGTTTGATTTTGAGAATTCTTCCACAACTTTTACCGATCAGGAATTAAGATTAATTCAAGTACTAAAGGAAAATGAATCCTTACCGTATGATCAAGCCGCAGAAGTTCTAGAGTCAAAAAATATTTATCAAATAATAAAATATTTAATAGCCAAAAGGGCGATTTTAATTTTTGAAGAAGTAAAAGAAAAATATAAGCCCAAAATTGTAAAAAAGATCAGGCTTAATCCAGAATTGGCTGCAAATGAAGAAAGCCTGGAAAAAATATTTAATGCCTTAAAAACCAATTCAAAACAAGAACAGGTCTTATTAAAGTATCTTTCTCAGGTTCCTATTTATGCCAATCCGCAATTGAACGAAAAGGGAGTTCAGAAATCTGTTTTTTTGAATGACGAAAATAATCAAGTTTCGCCTTCCTCCCTAAAGACGCTAATTAAAAATCAAATCGTGGAAGAATTTGAAGAAATTGTTTCCAGGTTTGATGATTTAGATACTTCAGATAATTCTAATATTGATTATGAAGTAGAGCTTAGTGAACGGCAAAAAATAGCCAGAACTGAGATTCTAAATGGGTTAAATGAGAAAGATATAAGTTTACTTTTCGGAATCACAGGAAGTGGAAAAACTGAAATTTATGTCAGTTTGATTCTGGATGCGATTGAAAGTGGTTCTCAAGTTTTATTGTTGTTACCAGAAATTGTGTTAACCACTCAAATGGTTATTCGGTTAAAGAAAATATTTGGCGGGAAAGTAGGGGTTTATCATTCCCGTTTTTCGGATAACGAAAGAGTAGAGGTTTGGAGAGGAGTTGCTGACGGCACATTTTCCTTTGTTGTTGGTGTGCGATCTTCAATTTTTCTTCCCTTCTCCAATCTAAGTTTAATTATTGTTGATGAAGAACACGATTCCTCCTACAAGCAATATGATCCCGCTCCAAGATACAATGCCAGAGATTCTGCCATGATTTTAGGTAGGTTCCACCATGCAAAAGTTTTACTAGGTTCTGCTACGCCATCAGTGGAAAGCTATTTTTTAGCTTTAAGAGGAAACTATGGTTTAGTTCGTCTTCAGGAAAGGTTTGGTGGAGTGGCATTACCTGAAATAAAACTGGTAAATACTTTAAAGGAGAAGAAGCAGAAGAAAATGAAAGGGGAATTTTCTTCCATTTTAGTAGAGGAAATTGAGAAGAATCTTGAAAATGAAAAACAAACCATTTTATTTCAGAACAGGCGCGGATATGCCCCATATTTAATGTGTGAAGATTGCGGGTGGATTCCAAAATGTGATAGTTGCTCAGTAAGCCTTACCTATCATATGTATAGAAATACTATGGTTTGCCACTATTGTGGCTATAAGGAAGCACTTCCGCGATCTTGTGTTTCATGTGGATCTACCAAAATAATTACTGTAGGAATAGGGACTGAAAAAATTGAGGATGAATTGAAAGGAATGTTGCCAAACATTAATATTGGCAGAATGGATCTGGAAACAACAAGGAAGAAATACAGCTACCAAAAAATCTTGAATGATTTTGCGAACAAACAGATAGATGTTTTAGTAGGCACACAAATGGTGAGTAAAGGTTTGGATTTTGACCATGTGGATTTGGTTGGCATATTTGATATTGACAGATTAATCCATTTCCCAGACTTTAGATCTCACGAAAAAACTTTTCAGTTAATCACTCAGGTAAGTGGTAGAGCTGGAAGAAGAGCATCTAAAGGATTAGTCTTAATTCAAACTGGGAATCCAAAGCAACCACTATTGCATAAAATTGTGTCACATGATTACGAAGGTTTTTTCTCCAGGGAAATAAAGGAACGCAAAAATCATTTGTACCCACCTTTTACTCGTCTGATTAGGATAACTATAAAACATGAAAATAGGGAGTCCAGGGATCAGATTGCCGAAAAATTAGCGATTAAATTGAAAAATAGTTTTGGGACAAAAATGGTATTAGGCCCTGAAAATCCAATTATAGATAAAATAAGGAATTTTTATTTGAAGGATATTTTGATAAAAATGAGAAGGGGAAAAGGAAACCTGAAAAAACAAAAGGAGATCATTAAGGAGGCTATTGAGTCGGTGAGAGATACTAAAAGGTTCAAACAATTTCCAGTAGTAGTAGATGTAGACTGCCTATAAAAAAAGATAGCTTTCAGTAGTAATCCTAAAAGCTATCTTTTTTTAGATTTTAACCGAACAACTGCTTAAAACAGTTTATATATATCATTTCCAAATGCGAAAACCATAAGGCATAATAGAAGTACCATTCCCACTTTTTGAGAAGCTTCTAAGAATTTATCTGAAGGAGGTCTTCCTGAAATAATTTCATAAGAAAGAAATACAACATGACCACCATCTAAGGCTGGTATTGGCAATAAGTTCATAAATGCTAGAACCATTGAAAGCATTCCAGTTATGGTCCAGAATTTCACCCAATCCCAGGTGCCACCAAATATTTTGGCAATACCGATCGGACCACTAAGGGAATCAGATGCAGAAACATCTCCCTGAAAAATCTTGTTAAATGCTTTAAGTTGAACAGTAATGACGGCAAAAGCTTCTATTGTTCCTAATTTTGCAGATTCAGATAGAGAATAATGCTTTATTGATGGGGTTAATAAATAGGCTGGATAGAAACCGACTTTTCCCGTTTTATCAACCAATACATTTAATTCTTTTTCCTCCCCATTTCTTTTGATGGTCATGGACACTTCTTTGCTTTTGTTGAGGTTTAAGGCAGCTGCAAATTCGTGAAAATAACTCACTGGTTGATCATTTACAGCAATAATCATATCGTCTTTTATTAATCCTCCTCCATCAGCATTGCTTCC
>JAHQVQ010000065.1 GCA_019634305.1 Flammeovirgaceae bacterium
CGAAGTTAATGATGCTTTTTGTAGAATGTTGCAATACCCGAAGGAGGTAATAACCAATATGAATTTTAAGGATATTACTCCTTCCAGTTGGCACAAATACGAAGAAAAAATCCTTGCAAAACAGCTTTTTAAAAAGGGTTATACAGAGGAATATGAGAAAGAATATATCAAAAAAGATGGTACTGTTTTTCCGGTAAGTCTAAAAGCTATCATGCTTTATAATCAAAAAGGAGAGCCGGAAAATATGTGGGGGATAGTAAGAAATATTACAGAAAAAAAGAACTCTCAACTTTATCTAAAACATCTGAACGATGTAATCATTCAAATTCAAAAAGGTGTTGCTACTAAGTTTGGGGCAAATTTTTTTGATACCATTGTAACTCAACTATCAAAGGCTATAAAAGCTGATATTGCCTATGTTGCACAATTATTTCCGGATAAGAAAGTAAAAACTATTTCCATGTATCAGAATGGGAAAATAGCAGATGCGTTTGAATATCCATTGGATGATACCCCTTGTGATGATGTTATGGTAGGAACTATTTGTTGTTTTCCTTCGAATGTTGTTGACTTATTTCCAAAGGATTATTTATTAGTAGAATTGGGAATTGAAGGTTATATCGGGGTTCCTTTATTTAATTCCTCAAAACAACCCATTGGATTAATGGTCGCTCTTTATCACAATGAAGTTCCAGAACCTGAATTTGCTACTGCGGTATTAGAAATCTTTTCTGCAAGAACTGGAGCTGAAATTGAAAGAATGTATGCTGAAGAAAAACTGAAAGTTAGCCAAAATAAAATTGAGAAATTAAATAACCAGCTTGAAAAGCGGGTAAAGGAAAGAACTCAGGAACTTCAAAGTACACTAGATAAACTTAAAGCTACGCAAACACAGTTAGTTCAATCTGAAAAAATGGTTTCCCTTGGGGTACTTACAGCGGGAATTGCTCACGAAATAAATAATCCGGTAAACTTTATCAATGCGGGAATAATTGGATTGAAGAAATTGCTAGAACATATTTTTAAATTTATTGAGGAGTATGAAAAAATTACTCCACAAAATGCAGAATTACAGCTCCGTAGAATTAAAGAACTTAAGGAAAGTAAGAATTTTGATCAGGTAAAGAATCTGGCTAAAAAGGTATCTGAAGATATCAATTTAGGAGCAAAACGGACTGCAGAAATTGTTAGAGAATTAAGAACTTTTTCTCGGGTTGATGAGAATCTTCTGAAAGTAGTTCAGATTCATGAAGGGTTTGAATCTACGTTATTACTGCTTAGGAACCAATATAAAGACAGGATTAAAGTGGTGAGAAAATTTGATTATCTTCCTCGAATTCCCTGTTATCCGGGTAAACTGAATCAGGTATTTATGAATTTAATTCTGAATGGGATACAGGCTATAAAAGAAGAGGGAACAATTACAATTGCCACACAAAATCTTGGAAATGAAATTTCCATTAAAATAACAGATACTGGTGATGGTATTCCTAGTGTTGTACAGGAAAAAATATTCGAGCCCTTTTTCACCACTAAAGATGTTGGAAAAGGTACAGGGCTTGGTCTTTCAATTTCGCACAGTATTATAAAAGAGCATCATGGCAGGTTAGAATTCGAAAGCGAAATTGGAAATGGGACTTCCTTTATAATTTACCTGCCAACTAATATTATGGAAGAAAGTTAATCCTCAATTTTTGCTTGTAAAGGATTGGTAGACTCATATACCACATTAACTTTTTCTCCATCTTTATAGGGACATTCTCCATCTTCAAAACCTTTCTGGGACCTGAATTTCACCATTTTTGCCCCTTCTACCCGAAATTTAACCATAGGGTAAATCATTTCCTTTCCACCTGATGATCCTACAAAAAGATTGCTGATTTTTTGTCTTTCAAGCTTTTCAATACCTACAATTTCCCCAGTAGTTTTTACAGGATTACTGATTTTTACATTATTTCCGGTCTTGATGTAATAAAAATAAGCAGCAATTACAATTATAAAAATGATAAAAAAAATATAATAGGTCATCTCAAAAAGTTATGATTTTATTTGCAACGATAGAAAAATCGGAAAATATACCCGCTATTCCAATTTTAAATTGAAGTAAAATTAAAATCGATAATAGTACAATTCAAATTATAATTAAATTCGCTTCATTATCAAATAATTGCACCATATAGTGAGTGGCCAATTAGTACTATTTCTTTGATATAAGATTTGAGGATTGATAGTTATTTTTGCTTAATCATTAAATTTTAAGGGCGATTAAATACCTAAAGTGTTAATTCTGGCATTTTATTTATATTAGATATCTGATCAATATTCTTTTTAGATAGCATTTTTGATTTTCATAGTGAAATTAGGTTCTGATAATTACTATGTATTTTTTAATTCTAAGTACAATTTACTCCTAATCAATTCCAGAGAGAAAATTTTATGCAGCACATTAAATATAAAATCTGCTATCATAATTCACTTTATTTTCAGGCTAATCACACTAATTAATTGAAGCGTTTTAAAACCATATATCATCTGACATTACTTAGCATTTTTTTGCTAAACATTAATGGAATTATAATTGCCCAATCACCAAAAGTAGTTGTTCAAACAGGGCATACACAAGAAGTTAAGGCTGTTTGTTATGGGCCAGAAGGGAAATATATTGCCAGCGCTGGTGCGGATAAAACAATTAGAATTTGGCTGGCCTCAAATGGCAAAGAATTGAAAGCTTTCCAAGACCATACAGATGATATTAATACAGTAGCTTTTAGTCCTGATGGTAAATATCTTGTAAGCGGAAGTTCTGATGAAACCATCAAAACCTGGGAGATAAAAAAAGGAAAACGGATTAGAACATCTTACGGACATAAATCTGCTGTGTCTTCAGTAGCTTATAGCCCTGATGGGAATTATCTGGTAAGTGGGAGTTGGGACAATACTATAAAAGTTTGGGAAACAGCACTTGGTAGGGAGTTTAAAACCATAGAGGCCCATTCCGATGTGGTAAATAAAGTAGTGTTTAGCCCAAGCGGACAAATGATAGGCAGTGCCAGTGATGATGGTACAGCAAAAATTTGGGAAAGGGAATCGGGAGGTTTAATAATGACCATCAATGATCATGGAGATGCAGTAAATGCGATAGCCTTTAGTCCTGATGGAAAACATGTAATTACGGGTGGTGACGATGAAAAAATTATAGTTTGGGAAATAGCATCAGGTAGAAAAATAAGAACTTTATTTGGCCATAGTGGTGCCATTACGGATGTTAGTTATAATATAGATGGAAGTTTGATTTTTTCTTCCAGTGTAGATAAAAGTGTCATTATCTGGGACGGTCGAAATTATAATAATTTAGGTAAATTAAGAGGACATTTTTCTGTCATTAATTCCATCAGCTTCAATCCTAAAAACCATCAGTTGGCTAGTGCCAGCAATGATCTTACAGTTAAAATATGGGATACGAATACCGACTATTTAATTCAGACGCTGACAGGTTTTGCAGCAACTACCACATCTGTAAAATATAGTCCGGATAATTCAGTGATAGCTGTGGGTGACGATGCCAATAATATCCAGATTATTTCTACTATTACAGGTAAACAATTGCATATATTTAAGGGGCATAAGGGAAAGATAAATAGTTTGGATTTTGATCCTTCAAGTAATTTTCTGGTTTGTGGAAGTGAGGATAAGACAGCTACTGTATGGAATGTGAAAAATGGTTCGAAATTACAAACTTTAGTCGGTCATTTTGAGGCTATTAATTCAGTTTGTTTTAGTCCTGATGGTCATAAAATAGCTACAGGGGGAAAAGACGAGACATTAAGAATATGGAATAGCAAAACAGGAAAAACACTAAAAACCATAAATGGTCATACCGATCAAATCAATTCAATTCAATTCTCACCAGATGGAGGCCAGGTTTTAAGTGGAAGTGAAGATAAAACAATAAGGGTTTGGGACAGTAAACTGGGCACTTCAATTGGCACAATGTCAGGACATGAAGAGGGTGTAAATAGTATCGCCATCTCTTCAGATGGAACGAAAATTATCAGTGCAAGTAATGATGCGACATTAAAGATTTGGAATGCAATTAATTTCCAAGAACTTTTCACACTCAACGGTACTTCTGCACCTATAACCACGGTTACTATTAGTCCTGATGGTAAATATGCTGCAGCAGGTAGTGAGAATCAGATTATTAGAATTTGGAGAATGGAAAATGGGCGATTGTCTCGAACTTTTTTTGGACATACTGCAGAAGTAAATGGAGTCTCATTTAGCCCTGATGGTAAATTCCTTGCCAGTACAGGGAATGACCAGCAACTTAAAATCTGGATGATGGAAGACGGATGGGAAGTTTTAAACAGGGTGCATTTTGCTAATGGTAGAGATTATGTAGCAACGAACTTGGATGGTCAGTTCGAAGGGTCTGAGTATGGCGTAAAAAAGGCTTTACATTATGTGTTAAAGAATGAAATTATATTATTAGAGTCATTATATGAAAGGTTTTTCACACCGGGTTTATGGCAAGCTACAGTTACTGGAAGGCCATTACCTAAAATAAATGATAATTTGGCTGATGCGATTACAATGGCTCCTGAAGTTTATTTTTTATCCCCAAACTTTCGAACTACTGGGCCGGGTTTTACTAAAACTTCTAAAGGATTGATGAGTGATTCTGCTAAAATAGACCTGGTGATTGAAGCTTATGATCAGGGTGGAGGAATTGATCAAATTAGTTTGAAACAAAACAGTAAAGTTGTTTTTTCAACGGATGCAACCTTCAAATCTCCAATAAAAGAAGGGGAAACCAAACAGATAAAGTATAAGGCAACACTTAGTGAAGGGGTAAATAGCTTTACGGTAACCGCTTTTAGTAATGATAGTATAGAGTCTCAATTTCCTGATGCTTTTAAAATTGCGTATAAATCTTTTGTAGTACCTAAGTCGAATTTATATGTTTTAACTATCGGGGTTAATGAATATAAAAATAATTCATATAATTTGAATTATGCCAAAGCGGATGCCCAGGCATTTGAAAGTGCTTTGCTACAGGGGAGTAAAAAGATATTTAAGGAAGTAAAACTCAGGAATATTTTTGATCAGCAGGCTACTGCAAAAAATATCAAAAAAGCTTTTGAGGAAATTCAGGAAGAGGCTTCTGAAGAGGATGTTTTTGTGTTTTATTATGCCGGTCATGGAACAATGTACCATGATGAAGTAGAACAAGAATATTACCTTTGTCCAACTGATGTAACCAAATTTACCGGGAATAAACGAATTTTGAATACCAAGGGAATCTCAGCTGGAGAACTGAGGGATTTATGCCGGGATGTAAGGGCTCAGAAACAGCTACTTTTATTAGATGCTTGTAATTCTGGCGGGGCCACTTTAGCTTTTTCAACCAGAGGAGATGTAGAAGAAAAAGCCATGATTCAATTGGCAAGGAGTACGGGAGTAGCGCTTATCGCTGCAAGTGGTTCTCAACAATATGCTTCAGAAGTTGATGCCCTTGGCCATGGGGTTTTTACCTATAGTCTTCTACGGGCGATGGAAGGTATGGCAGATGCTAACCATGATAAAAAAGTCACTGTAACAGAATTAAAGACCTTTGTGGAGGAATATATCCCGCAAATAAGTGAAAAATACAAAGGAAGTCCGCAATACCCAAATGGTTTCGCCAATGGTCAGGATTTTCCTATTGTTATTGTTGAATGATTTAGGTGAATAATATCCTTAAAATAAAATACCCAATGATGTAAAGAAGGAAAAATTTGAATCAGTTGTCATTTCATTTTTCTTTTCGAATAGGTCTCCATTTCCTGAAAAGAATTTTCCTTCTGATCTGAAATAAAGATTTTGAATGGGAGAAAAATCAAATCCTGCAGAAATCCCTGTCAGATTTGGTCCCATTACATTATCCTCAGTGAAAATCACATTTCCCGGATCATCAAAATATTCAAGTCTGCCAATTAATTTCCATTTGGAGTTCAGCTGGTAGTTGGCGATCAAAGATGTACCCCACCAGTTTTGGTATTCCCCATTTGCCCTGGTTTCCAATTTATCGGATCCTACATCTAAAGCAAAGGCTAAATAAACTTTTGAGGTGGGTTCCCAAATAAGATAAAAGTTGTGGAAAAAACGGAAGCTTTCCAGATTATCAGCAGCATTGTTTCCCTCCCCAATGTAAGTACTTGAGTTTAAGGTAAGGTTGTTTTTTGGTTGGAAGGTAATTTGTGTTCCAAGGGCCTTTGCATTGTTAGTTTCGGAAATATTTTGCCATCCATTTAGTACCAATGCACTAAAAAACCATTTATCATTTGGTTGATAACCTAGTTTTATTCCACTTTCAAAAAAAGGAGAACTGTGGGCTACCAGACTTCTGGTAAGTGTAGGGTTTCCTGGGCCAACACCTCCTTCTATACCGATATGGGAACTGAAAACACCTGCATCCAACCATAAGTGATCAGCTAATTTTACACTCAAATATGCTTCATAAATATTTTGAAATAATTGTTCTTCGGCCGCATAATTCGTGACTGAATAATCTCCTACTAAAAGCGCTACAGTTCCTCTCAAAAACTCATTTTCATAGCGGACTCCCAAAACTGCTGTATTAATACTGATATTGTTGTGTTTGGTGTGGGAATATAGAAAAGAAGGTCTTTCCCGGGAATCAGGCTCATTAAAATCGTAGGCATAATAAATATCCAGAGAGCCATAAACTTCTAATTTGCCTTTAAGTGAATCTGCTTGTTGAGCTATAGTTTGGAATCCTATTAGTAAAAGGGGTAATAGTACGTTGATTTTCATGAAAATGGTTATTGGTTAAGGATAATGATCTATTATGAATAACCATAAATTAAGAATCCTCACCTGCAAAAGCAATTTATGCAGGTAAGGATTTTTGTTGGAGTTTTCCACTTTTGCTATCAATAAGAAACCATTTGTATAGGAATGATTCCTGAATGATTAATAGCCAGCAGGTTCTTCCTTTCTTTCATTGCTTTGTTTTTTATTCCATCCAGGACTTTGAGCTCTAAGTTCTTCAATTTTTTTATTATAAAACTGAATATCCTTTAGCTTTTGGGCAATGAACTCATTATCGGTAGTGAATTTTACGATTCCCTTATCCGTTTGCTTATGGATATACTTGCCAATTTCACGGTAATTAGAATTAATCCTGTTTTTAAATTGGGTAATTTCTATTTGAATTCTACCAGTTTCAATCGCTTTGTTGGTTTTACCTAAAAGGCTTTCCCATCTATGTCTTGCTGTTTTCCAAAAATCGCTCATAATTGTTTCCTTAAAATTTATTCTATAGTCAAATTACAATAATTTTGAATTAATTGAAATAAAAATTCTTTCAACGGTAAATTATGCCCCAAAAATTGATGAACGGTGTGATTTTTTTATCGAAGTTGTCTAAAGTAAAACCTTTCGGCTGCGAATGGTAGATTTTGCTCTATGCTTCCACAATTTTTCCTTAAATAATCACTATTATTTGCGTCAAAATTGTATCGCCTAAACCAAAATCTAATCATTCTCGCTATGAAATCCCCTACTTTAAACAACTTCATCCTTTATCTATCTTAGTAAGTAAAGGAAGGGTATTGTAAACTTTAAGGAATTTTATTCTCTTAACTTTTTTATGTTTCTTTGAATTTTAGCCAAAGAAGGAATGAATAAAACTAAAAACAAAAAACAATTTGATGTAACTCGGGCTCAGGTTGACCCGAAATTGCAAGGAACAAAATTAGCTTCTTTCCAGAGAAGAAGTCTGGCCTATGCCATGGACTGGGCGATAATCCTGCTGGCTACCAAATATTTATGGTTCACGGTGTTGGCTGGAGTAGGAATTTTGTATATGAGCAGAAGGTTGAATATGACTGTAAAGGAAGGTAGGAGATTATTAAATCGGAATCTGAATATAATGGACCAGAAGCTGGAAGAATATGAAATAGAGGAAAGGGTGAGGAAAGGGATTGGGCAATATACCAAGTATTATGTTTATGGTTTTATTATATTTTTGGTTGGTGTTTCTGTGCTCATGGCTATAGAAATAATATTTGGAGCTTTTATTCCCGATGACTTTAAATTTATTATTCCTGCGATAAAAGAAGCCAATATTCATGATCCTATTGATGGTATGAATGAAGGACTGAAACTGTTTTCCAGAGCAGTTGGTGGTGTATTTTATTTTTCGTTTTTCACCTGGAAATGGAGAGGACAAACTCCTGCCAAACGGTTGGTGGGGATTAGAGTAGTAAGACTGAACGGACTGAAATTAAGGCTTTGGGATAGTGTGGAAAGGGTTTCTGGATATACCGCATCAGCAGCCTTATTCCTAATGGGATTCTTTCAATATTTCTGGGATATTAATCATCAGACTACCCACGACAAAATTTCCGAGACCATTGTGATTATTGATAATACAAAAGCGGCAATGGAAAATGATAATTCCGAGCAAACATTAGAGGAAAAGGTAGTATGAGGGAATTTTTAGTAATAATCAGTTTGTTCTTTTGTGGAATTAGCTTTGTTTTTTCCCAGGATAATTGGGATAAGTTAGCCGATGTGAAATTCGAAACCAAAACAGATCCAGATCAGGGTTATCAGATAGATTACCCTGTTTTCGGTGATAAAGTGAAAGCATTAAATGGGAAGGAAATTATCCTGAAAGGTTTCATTATTCCCCTCGATGAAATGATAAGCGATGATAAAATTGTACTTTCTTCTCTTCCTTTTAATTCTTGCTTTTTTTGTGGAGGTGCCGGTCCTGAAACTGTGATAGAAGTTTATACTACTGAAAAGATTGACTTTACCAATGAATTGATTTTTGTAAAAGGCGTTTTTTCTTTGAATGAATCCGATCCCAACCAACTTATGTATTTATTGAAAAATTCAAAACAGGTTTCAGGAAAGAATTAAGGGAGTTAGTCCGATTGTGTTTTTTTAAGAAATTTTAAGTTTAGTTTAAAAAAAAATACCAGAATAGTACAATATTAATAAGGTATATTCATATATTCGCTTCTGAAAATTTTGAAAACCCAAATTTTCGATCAAATATTATGAATTACTCACAAATAACCTGGCTCATTTTTTACGGGTTATTCTTTTCTGTAAATGTTTATTCCCAGGAGAAAGACGAAGAAGTGCTCCAAAGTATTTTTAAGGAAGTACTGGTAAATGGAGAGTGTTATGAAAATCTGGAATATCTCACCCAACAAATTGGTGGAAGGTTGAGCGGATCACCACAGGCTGCAGCAGCTGTAAATTGGAGC
>JAHQVQ010000066.1 GCA_019634305.1 Flammeovirgaceae bacterium
ACCTATAACCTACTCCCCAAGTTGTAAGAATAAATTTGGGCTCTGAGAGATTTTGTTCAATTTTTGACCTCAACCGGTTAATATGTGCATTTACGGTATGTTCATAGCCACTGAATTCATATCCCCAAACCAGATTGAGTAATTTTTCACGGCTATAACTTCTACCCGGATGGGAAGCCATGAGTAATAATAAATCAAATTCTTTAGGGGTTAATTCCACCCTTTTTTCATCCAGCAAAACTTTCCTGTTTTCAACATCTAATTCCAAACCTTTATAACTTAAGTTTTTTGTCTTTTCTCCATTTGGTTCAGGTTTATCCTGCATTTGCACTCGCCTGAAAATGGCTTTCACTCTGGCAATAAACTCCCTGATACTAAAAGGTTTGGTTAAATAATCATCAGCACCAATTTCCAGCCCCAGTACTTTATCAATTTCTTCAGATTTGGCAGTAAGCATAAGAACAGGAGTATTAATATTTCTAGCTCTTATTTGTCTGCAAATTTCTAAACCGTCCATTCTGGGTAACATCAGATCTAGAATGATCAGGTCAAATCTTTCACTAATTGCAGTATTAAGTCCTTTCAATCCATCATAAGATTTGTGAAGGGAGCAATCCAGGTCTGTCAGGTGAATTTCAAGTAAATCCACTATGTTTTTATCATCTTCTATAATCAAAACATCCTTCATTTTCGAGAATTTTAAATAACAATTTTAAAGTATAAGTATCACAAAAGTGTCACGATTAGTTCACAGGCTTATAAAGCCTGTTTTTTCCATTTGTAAATATAAATTCGACACTTTTCAGAAAATGTAATGGAGATGACAAAACCCATTTTTTTCAACTTAATATTTGGAAAAGAACATCCTTTTACGGATTAAAGTAAAATCATTCTTAAATACATTATTTTAGGAAATTAGTCAGACTTTTTTTGTTTTCCGATTTTCCATTAGCTTAAAATATGATTAACTTTAATGAGAGATGACTATAACCAATCTAACTAAATTATTCGCCTTTAAATAGTATTTCCAAAAATGGAAGCCGCGAAAAGTACATACCTGATTATTCTGCATGACACAGAAAAAGAACTACTTGAATTTGTCTGGCAGGATACCAGTAATTTGATCGATCAGGAATTCCGAAAGAACCTGATGATACAAAAAGAGTGCGTTCTAAAATACAAGCCCAAAAGAATTTTATTGCATACACAAACCTTCCAAATGACTATTTCGGTGGAGACTCAGCATTGGGTAAATAATGAGATTCTTATTACCTGGGCAAATACCGGGGTGAAAAAAGTAGCCTTTCTGATGACGGAAGAGTGGATTGCCCAACTATCTATTGAGCAGGCTATGGCGGAGGAGACCTCTAATAAATTTTTAACACGATATTTTAAAAGTAGGTCAGAAGCTTTAGAGTGGCTGCAATCATAATTGAAAGTTGACTTTCATAGCATTATACACAATGAAAAGTTAAATTAGAGGATATAAAAACTTTAATGTCTTTTCATCTGACCAAAATTCCCATCTTAATTTCAAAACTGATTTTCGGTTTACTTCTTATTTTTTTGGTTTCCTGTAAAAATTGAGAGTGATTTAGACATTCTGATTACCGAAGAAAGGGAACACAAAAATAGGCTGAGGTCATTTGGTATGAAAACCCATTTGAGAAAAAATAACCTAATGTCAAATTAAAAAATTATAAAAATGCTAACCAGATCACATCCCGTACTTGCTTCCTTAAATATTCCTAAAACAGTTGAATTTTATGAGGAGAAGCTCAAATTTGAATCCACCTGGAAAGATGAGAATTATGGAATAGTTGTAAGGGATAATATTGCCATACATTTATGGCATTGCAACAACAAGATTTTTCCTGAAAACACCAGCTGTTATATTGAAGTAACAGAAGTAGATCAGTTATTTGAGGAAATGACAAAAGTAGGCGTGGTGCATCCCAATGGGCCATTAAAAAATCATCCTCATGGTAGGAGAGAATTCGCGATTCTAGATCTGGATGGGAATATGATTAAATTTGGTCAGGAAATAAAGTGAGGAGAATTCGCAATTTACCAAAATATGCCAGCCTCCTACATTATCCTGAATCCTGAATAGGGACACCTTGCCTTTTTAGAAGATAATCGTTCTTTAATGCAAAAAATTCCCCAGCATTATATCGCTTCCTACTTAGGAGTAAATGCAGAACCTTATGCCGGATAAAATAGAGATTATTCGAAAAGAACCGAAATTCTTAACCAAAGTCAATTGAAACCATAAAGGAAGAAACAAAGGCATGGCAGGATCACAGAAACAACAAAAACGCTAAAATAAATTGGCGTTTTACAACTAGTGACTCCCGCATTAAGTTAAAAAAACTTTATCCGTCAATTAATACTTGACTTGACACTAGGTTTATCGTGCACTTTTCCCCTGTTTTTGTATTTGAGGGAGAAAGGGATGAAAGTAGAGCATGTGTAAAAAAATCCTCCTTCAATTGAACCTTTACCTTTTTCGAGTGTACTGATGCATAAATTACTTTCAACTAATAGTTTAAATATGCATTTGGTAAGGTACATTATTGTTTATGGCTTAATTGGGATTTTTATTCAGGGGAATTTACTTGCTATGCCTGAGGAAATTTTTGACAAAGTACATTTTATAAGAGATATAGATTGGTATAAAAACCAGGTTGTGGAGTGGGAAGGCCTGAAAAACTCAAATCCCAAAAATGAAACAGCCTGGTTAAATCTTTTTAAAGCACATCTTTTTGCTGATTCCAAAAGTCTGGATTTATCCAATATGCTCATTGATATGGAAAAGGCAATTCCCAATTCCCAGACACTGAATTATTGTCAATATTTATGGGATGAAAAAAAGGCTTACCCTTCTGATAAGATAATTTCTGCTTTTAATTTAAAGGAAGAAGAGAATGTTGAACTTTTTGGTGATCTTGTTTTGTATCATGCCTCCAAGGGTGAAGAAAAGGAAAGAGCAGTTTTTGCCCAAAAGATTTTCCAGTCCAATTTGCTTTCAGCTAACTACCTCAATTATTTCTATAATGTGTTGATGTCTGTTGGGGAGAATGGCTATTTGGTGACGCATTCTAAAAATACATTTTTGCCGCTTCAGGTTTTGCAGGATGTGAATAAGACTCGAAGTGATGTGAAATTGGTCAATCTAAATTGGTTGAATTCACCTGTTTATAAATCCTATTTGGTAGAACATTTTGGTTTAAACCCTTTAGATTTTAAGTTCCCAGCAAATCCTTCTAAAGACCAGTTTAATTATGCTATTCAACAATTAATTGAAAATAATCCTGAAAAGAATTTCTTTTTTGGACTTTCTATGTCCTCCTCCTCATTATCCCAAATTAAACAGCAATTATATCTTGTTGGACTGGCTTCTCAATATAGTCCCAGGCGAATTGATAATGTAAAAATTCTTCAGGAAAATTTTGAAAAAAAGTTTCTTACTGACTACTTAAAGGAGAACTTTTACAGTGAGCTTCCTTATACCACAGCAAGGGTTTTGACGCAAAACTATTTGAGTCCCATTTATTTATTATCCAAGAAATACCAATCTACCGGAGAACTAGGGAAAGCTCAAACAATAGGTTTATTAGGTACAGGAATTGCCAGATCATTTGGGAAACAGAAAGTTTTTGAAGAATTAATATCCACCAAAAATTCCAGTTTAAGTGACGGTAAATTATTTGATCTTGAAATAAAAGAGCTGGAGAAAAAGCAAAAGAAGGTGGATGGTAATTTGTATGCCAGTGCTTATGAATTGACCAATAAGGAGTATAATGCTTTTTTAAAATGGCTAACTGAAAATGATAAACAGGAGGAATTTGAGGTATGTAAGATCGATCTGAGCAGATTTGAGGGAGTTGAGAGGGCAATGTTTTCATCCTATCATCATGCAGAAGATTTTGGCTATAAAAAGAAAAAAGAACCTCCTTTTCAAAATTATCCTGTTACAAATATTTCCTTTGAGGCAGCTAAAATTTACTGCCAGTGGTTAACCGATCAATATAATCGCAATCCAAATAAAAAATACAAGGAAGTGAAATTTAAGCTTCCTAACCATGAGGATTGGAAGTTAGCTGCTTTAGGATTTAAAGGTGAAACTTACACTTATAAGAAAAAAGCTTATGAAATGAATAAACTCCTATTAGATTATCCTTGGTGGTCATTTGATCCTCAGAAAAATTATGGAGGTAAGCCAGAAAACGAAAAAGGGTGTTTCTTAGGGAATTTTAAAATTGAAGAACCATGTAATTGCCCTGCTGCACCAGTAGGTGGAGATGGATTTACTTTTACAAGTCCTGTTGGGACCTATTTCTCCAATAAAATTGGATTGTACGATGTAGTTGGCAATATTGCTGAAATGATAGAGGATAAGGGTAAGGCTTGTGGAGGAAGTTGGGGGCATCTTCCAGAAAATTCCAAAATTTCGGATGTGATGATGTTTGAAGGGGTAGATGAGAGAGTAGGAGTAAGGATATTCATGGAAGTTATAAAGGAATAAACTTTAATGACTAAAAAGCCTAAATGCTAACTATTAACTGAATAAAAGGTGAAAAGATGGCTCGGTAAAAATTACCGAAAGAAATCTGATGAATCGCTAATGGAGCTACTCAAAAAGGGAGATAAATCTTCCTTTGAGGAACTCTATCATCGTTATAGTAAGCGGTTGTTATTTTATTTTTATAAAATGCTATGGCAGGATGAACCTAAATCTCAGGATTTTTTGCAAGAGATTTTTATAAAAATAATTGAAAAGCCAGATTCATTTCAAAAAGGAAAGAAATTCTCTACATGGATTTTTTCGGTGGCCCATAATATGTGTAAGAATGAATACAGGAGGAAGATTAACAGAAATGAAATAGCACTAGAAACTGATCATGAAAAGCTTTGGTATGATTCGGAGTGGCAATTTGATTTTGAGCAAAAATTATTTGAAAAGCAATTTAATCTGGCATTGGAGAAACTCAATGAAAATCAAAAAGCTGTTTTCATTTTTAGATATAAGGAAAACTTATCAATCCAGGAAATTGCTGAAATTTTGGATTGCTCTGAAGGAACAGTGAAATCAAGATTGTATTATGCCTCCAGAAAATTAGCAGAATTACTTAAGAATTTTTCACCAGTGAATTGATTGCAAGTTCTTTTTAATAAATTAAAACTTCTCAATAACTCTCATCTATACAAGAATGGAAAACTTTGACGGGATAAAAAATTATGAAAAGCTTGAAGCATTACTTTTAAAGTGTTCCTTTAATGAATTATCCGAGCAGGAAAGGGAAAAGGCTAAACAATGGGCTGGTTCAAAGGAAAATTTTGAGAGCCTGCGAAAGTTACTTTTGGATGGGAAAAAGGTTTTGCAAAGAGAAGAAGCTTTGGTTCCTTCTACAGAAATATTTGAAAATCTTTCTAGTGAATTTTCCCTTCGTAATCAATCATCAAAAAGGATAAATATCAGTTTAAATACTTTGGCGAAATATCCTATACCACTGTATCAAGTAGGAATTGCGGCTATGATTTTTTTTGTCTTTTTCTTTTTTCTGAATGATGATAATTCAGTACAAAAAGACTTAGCCCCTGAAATAGTAATCAAAACAGATACAGTTTTTCAGCTCACCAAACAAATTGATACTGTTTATCTGGAAAGGGAAGTTGTAGTGGAAAAACCTGTTTATTTTACTCAAAATGAGGAGGAAGAGGAAATGCAATCAGATGGTTTTGCCGAAAAGTTTGAAAAAGATCCATTTTTAGATTTCCAGGCAAAAAAAGACTTTAATAATGAAACCGTGGGAATTACTATGGAGGAGGACAGTACTTTTATGGAATTTCAGACGAAAGGAATATAAGTAAAGGATTTAGTTACTTTTTTATTTCACCAACAAAAACATCGATCCCTTTGAAATTGTAAAAGCAATGTTGGCCGATACTTTTTCCCCAGCCAGTTGAATTGCTTCTTCTACAGATTTGTTTTCGAAAAAGTGAGCGACTAAATAATAGCTGGCAAAAGCATCTCCCGATCCACCAAAATTTGCCGGAATCTTTTTTTGAGGGAAGTTCTTAGTTTCTGATTTGGTAATTAGTCGGTTGGTTAAATATTCACTATCTCCCAAACTAGTCACCACAAATTCCAGATGAGGAAATTGCTCTTTGAATTCCCCAATAAACTGCTCATGGACTTTATCCAATGGACTATAATCCTGATTAAGTATTAAGGCAATTTCCGTGATATTGGGCAAGGCAAAATCAGCCAATTCTAATAATTTCCCCCAATTGTTTATGATCGGCTCAGGAACATAGGCCTTTCCATGATCTCCACAGACCGGATCGATGACAATGTATTTGAAAATTGACCTGTATTTTAAAATTGCCTCCCGAATAATATCAATTTGAGTAGCATCTTTTAAATAGCCGACATATAGAATAAGGGATTCTTTTTGCTCCTGGGCGAGTTGTAACGTGCTATCTAATAACTCTCTAAAGGGAATGGGGAATTTCTGAAATCCTTTTACACTACCAATACCAGAAAGCACTAAACTGGGTACGGGAATTACCTCCGTACCCAGAATGCTCATGACCATTTTAAGTCCTGCATTTCCTATTGCAGGAAGACTATTGATAGCTAAAACTTTATATGCTGACATGCACTAGAAATCCTGATTTTCAACCTCCTCTTCTTGTTCGTTAGAAAGTTGATTACTGATTTCATCCAATCTTTCCCAATCTACCATATCGAAAGTACCTACTTTTGGAATAATCTGAATGATAAATCTTTGGTTCAATCTTTCATTTCCAACCACTCTTCCAACGCCTCCTGTTCCACTTCCCGAGATCATCACTTCAATAATATCAGGATCGAAATTAATCCCCTGTCTTTTCCAAAGGTTAAATAATTCCAGTGCCCTTTCGTAACTCAGCTCGTAGTTTTTGGCATAACTATCTTTGGAAGCACTTCCTTCCAAAACAAGCATATATTTAATATTATCAGTTACATCAAGACTATCAATTAACCGCTTGAGTTCCATTCCTGCATGATATAGCAGGTCGTGATATTGTTGCCCGATATAGGACTTGCCACTAGGAAACTGGACTTGCGATTTTAAAATATGCCGTTTGTATTCTGGCTGATATTCAAAATAAAGCGGGTCAAGTCGGGAAATTGCTTCTTCCATTTCTCTTAGTTTTCGGTATTCCTCCTCCATCACAATCAGTCGGCCTCTTTCCGCATCTAATTGCTTAATAAGAGTGTCTGCTAAGGTTTTTTGGGAAACAAGATAGCCTCTCAAGTCTTCCACTTCTGCCTCACTATTCGCTAATTGTACTCCTCTAACGGAAAGTTCTTCTTTCAGAATTTCCAACCCGATAGCCTTGTCTTTGAACATTTTATAGCTAAGGACAAAGAGTACCAAAGTGATGATAAAAAGTGCTGTCATCAAATCAGCATAACTTGCCCAGAATATATTTTTTGAACTATCTTTCATAGTAGAATTTTTAGAGCTTAATTGAAAATAAGTACTAGTACTATTTAATATTGAGCACTTTCATCTCAGTATCAATTGTTTGTGGCACTTATTAAGTATATTTAATTCTGCACATCTACTTATTCTTACATGTACAGTGGAAAAATGTCATTTATGATATACCAAATGCCTATTCCAATACCAATGGCAAAAGTGATAATGCCCAAAGTAGTGAAAAGTTTAAAAGAGAAGGAGTTCAGAAATCCAGCTTTATTTTCTTTATTTTCTGATAAAGATCTTTGTAGGAAATCGTAGACATTTTTCAGGTTAGTAGCAATTAACTGACTTGAAGCTTCAGTGCTTTCCATTTTGGCCAATAGAGATTTATTTACCCTTACCAATTCTTCAGTATCAACAGAGGCGGATGTCCCTACAGGAGAAGCAGTGATTACCGGATCAGATGAACCATTATTGTAAGGTTCCAATTTATTGATTCTGGAATCCATTTTTTCCAGATTATCTCCAATTTCGTGGGTAAGAGAAACTGTTTTACGGGTAACAGCATCTATACTATCAGCCTGTTTTTCAACTAAATCGTTATTATTTCTAATAAACTGCCCTACACTTTTTAGTCCAGGCTCAAGTCCTTTTATGTATTCAAAAACAGTTTGCAAATCTTCAAATCTGCTCAGGGTATCCCCAAGTGCAGAAGTAAGGCTCTGCTGATAAGTGGTGAATTCGTTGGTGAAGGCTGCAAGATTATATTTCAAAGCCTTCATATCAGTTGGCATAGATTTGTAGGATTGTGGAACCAGATTTAATCTTACAAAATTGAGGTAATCGTATAAGTCTCTGTCCTTTTTCTTTTTGGCAGTTTTGTATGCCTGGTTGCTAAGTACAGTTAAAAACAATCCAAAAGCTGAGGCAATCATACCAATTAATACCCCTCCAATAAAAGACTGAATTGCTGCATCACTTACATTAGAAATGGCAATTTTTATCAAACCAATAATTACCCCGGTGAAAGTTCCCAATAAACCCAGATAAAGTGGCAAGGCTATGATCTGCTCAATACCATCTTCTATAGAATCGGTTTTCCTTTCAGCAATATTTTCTAATCCGGAATAACCCGCAGCTCCTTTATTCCTTAGAATATAATCATTTGTAGAATCAATTATTTCCAGAAACTCTTCACTGTAGTTACCATCCTTTTGGATAAGGGCAACTTTTTGTGCTTCTTCTATAGCAAGATCTTTTTCTGGTTCAGTTGGTTCACTCGTTTTTCCGGAAAGGAAATCAAGAGTGAGTTTATGGCCAGCAGGGAATATTTTTTTTAGTCCGTTAATGGTAGAAATATTCCTAAAATACACTGATAATTGGGTAACAACAATAATGATGATAATGCCCAACTCAATCCAAAAAAAAGGATCAGATAAATTCATAATTAAAAAATTTTGGTCTTAGTTCTTTAAAATTAATAAGCTAATATCGCTAAGGTATTCCTTTTAAAAGGAGGCTATTTATACGTTAAAACAGGCTAAAATTTATGGTAATAGCAAAAAATAGATGCTTAATAAAAGTCAAAAAGATTAAATGTAAAAAAATATGAGAATAATTTAATCCCAAAAGCTTATATAAAAAAATATTTTAAGTAATTCCTTCCTAAATCATACCAAATTACCGTTGATTAACAGTGACT
>JAHQVQ010000006.1 GCA_019634305.1 Flammeovirgaceae bacterium
ATGGGAATTAGAGGAATGAAGTAAGTGAAGGAAGGACTTATTATTGCGATGAAGTAATTGATGGATTAACCAATAATCATGGTGAAGCACCTATGCGAAAAATAAAAGAAGAGGTTGTTCTTACTTCCAGAGAAAAAGAGGTTCTTGGTCTTATTTTGAAGGAATTTACTGCCAGGGAAATTGCGGATAAGTTATTTATTGCTCAAAGTACAGTAGAAACCCACCGTAAAAATTTAATTCATAAAACTGGAGTTAGAAACACTATGGGACTGGTGAAATATGGAGTAGAACACGGTTTTTAGGTACTAATTTTTAGGCCAGCCTAGCAAATAAATCACCTTACCAAATGGGTGGGAAGCTTTTCCCGCTTTCCATTCATAACCTGTTGTGTCCACTTCAGAAAGTAGCTTCTCCATACTTTGCGGATTATAAAGCCTGATCACAGAAACCCAACCATCCCATAAAGTACAAATGGGAATTAGAGGAATGAAGTAAGTGAAAATAATTCTGCTCCATTTAAAAGGACGGATAAACGGAGTGGCAAGGAAAAGCAAAATAGTAAGGGCAAAAGTATTGGCTATCATTTGCCAAATAGATTTATCGATGGGTTCAAAAATGCCTAAGGGTAGTTTTCTATCCATTACATTTTTTAAAATGCCTTTAGCTTCCTCAGGTCTGAAATGATGAAAACCATTGAACATGGTAAGAAAACCATCGAAAGATTCAGGCAAATTCCTGGCATCAACTGAATTAGGGTAATAATCGATTTCCCCTTCGCTCTCTTTTTTTATATAATCAAATGATTTTTTGTTGGGAAAAAGATCTGTGAGCAAGGCTTTAAACTGAAGGGATGAGTGCACTTTGAAATGTTTTCGAACCAGCATCATAGATCCCCCTCCACCAGAACACAAATCTATGATATTGGATTTTCCGGATTTTTCCACACCTTCTTGTAACAAGGGAATAACCGCTCTGAAAACATTGAAGAGATTCATCATGAACCTGAGGTAATCGGTCTGGCCTTCTCGGATAATATTGGGGTACCATGGGAAATCCTCAAATTCAAAAAGGTGTAGCCTGTTGTATTTCATTTAAAACCTACTTACGTTTAGTGGTATGCCTGAACAACCAATTTAGAATATGATCATAGTCATATTCCCCGGAAGCTACTTTCATGATCATTTCATACCTTTCCTTTTTAGTCGCTTTTAAATCCTTCCCATTGTTAAGCAACATCAGACGCATGAGGGTATAACCCGTTCTTTTGTTGCCATCTACAAAAGGATGATTTACCAGAATGCTTTCCAGATATGCAGAAGCCCTTTCTTCAGGAGTTTTATAAAGCTCCATTCCCCCAAAAGTCATAAACGGACGTAAAATAGCTGAAGAAAGTAATTCCTTATCTCTAATTCCATTATGTCCACCAAATTCCTTAACCAAATATTGGTGGATTTTAATTATATCTTCCAGTTCCATCATTTGGCAAGCATTTTTAATAATTCTTTATCCTCCTCAAAAATTAATTTTAGATTTTCAGAAAATGAATCATTTGGCTGATCATATTCTTTTTTTAATTCCTTTAGAAAGGTTAAAACTTTTTCCAGGGCCTCAGGGGGAACTTGTTCCAAAAGTTGATGTATGTCAGATTTTATTTTTTTCAAGGTCTTATAATTTATCCTTTTTGCAAAATTACGATTAAATCATGAATAGCAGGTGGTAGATAGTTAAAATAAGCTTTGATATTAATCCATCCAGACATCCTTAGAAATAGGCTAGTAAATCTAGTTAATAATGTGCTGGTGTTTAAAATTTGGGAAGTTAGCCATTTTTGCTGACCATCAAAAAGAAATATTGTTAATGCTCGATAGTCTAAAATAAAAAAAAAACGATGAAATGGGAAATAAGCTTAGAGAAATGGAAATGTACCAATCTTCCTAGAAATTGACCAACCTTTAATATTTTCTTGTCTTCAAAGAATTATTCATCTATCTTGAGAAAGTAAGATTTTGCTTGTGATAAAGATCTTACTCTAACTATTTTTTCTATTAACAAATCAAAAAATGAAAACCCAAACTAATTATTTGCTGATGATCCTAAGCCTTTTATGGGGTTGTGGACAACAACAAACTTCTACTGTAGAAACCCCTCAGGTAAAATCTTACAGTATAGCGCAATTTATGGGGAACACCAGTATTGGCGGAAGTTCCTTTTCCCATGATCAGTCCAAAATTCTTTTTTCAAGTGATGAATCCGGAATTTACAATGTTTATGCAGTTCCTGTAGCTGGAGGGGAATCCATTCAATTGACTAAATCAGATAGCCAAACTGTATGGGCTTTATCTTATTTTCCTCAGGATGATAGATTCTTGTTTTCTGCTGATAATAATGGAGATGAAATCAATCATATTTTCATGCAGAGCGCTGAGGGAGAAGTGGAGGATATTACCCCTTATGAAGGAGCAAGGTCTAGTTTTTACGGATGGAATAGAGAAAGAACAGGCTTTTTCTTTGGTTCCAATAAAAGAGATAAAAAATTTATTGATGTCTATGAAATGGATATTGAAACATTTGAACCCAAAATGATTTACCAAAATGATAATGGCTTAAATTTCAATGGAATGTCTGATAACAGACGCTATTTTGCATTATCAAAAAGTATTACCACGAGTAGCAATGAATTATATATTTATGACAATGAAAACAAGTCGATGAAACTACTGGCTCCTGCTAATGGCAATTCTTTCCGGGCTTCTGGTTTTAGTCTGGATAATAAGGCTTTGTTTTTCCGAACCAATGAAGGAAGTGAATTTACTTATCTGGCTAAATATGATATTGAAACGGAAGCCAAAGAAGAAATTTACAAAGCAGAATGGGATGTGATGTATGCCTACCAATCTTTCAATGAAAAATATAGAATAGTTGGTATTAATGAAGATGGCAGAAATACCATTAAAGTATTTGAATCAAAAACTGGAACGGAGGTTATTTTTCCTACACTCCCCGATGGTGATATCACTTCAGTAAACATAGCGGATACCGAAGATATCATGACTTTTTATGCTGGAGCTTCTAACATGCCAAGTAATCTGTTTTTTGGAAAAATTGGAGAGACTTCAGCCAGCCAACTTACCAATACTTTAAATCCGGAAATTGATCCAACAGATTTAGTAAGTGCCGAGGTGATCAGGTATCCTTCTTTTGACAATTTGGAAATACCTTCGATTCTTTATAAACCTCAAAATGCCTCAGCAGAAAATAAAGCGCCAGCAATAGTATTCGTCCATGGAGGACCTGGAGGACAAACAAGGACGAATTACAGTGCCATTATGCAGTACTTTGCGAATCATGGATATGTAGTGTTGGGAGTAAATAACAGAGGAAGTAATGGTTATGGGAAAACTTTTAACAAAATGGATGACCAAAAACACGGTGATGTAGATTTAAAAGATTGTATTTGGGCAAAACAATACTTTAATACACTGGATTATGTGGATACTGCCAAAATAGGCATTATGGGAGGATCTTATGGTGGATACATGACTGCAGCTGCCTTGGCTTTTGCTCCTGAAGAATTTAAAGTTGGGGTGGATATTTTTGGTGTAACTAACTGGATAAGAACATTGAGAAATATGCCGCCCTGGTGGGAATCCTTTAAAGATGCCTTATATCAGGAAATGGGGGATCCCTATTCAGAAGATTCAATTGCTTTATATAATAAATCTCCATTATTTCATGCCGATAAAATTACCAAACCATTAATGGTACTCCAGGGAGCAAATGATCCAAGGGTACTTCAGGCAGAATCAGATGAGATTGTGGCTGCGGTGAAAAGAAATAATGTACCAGTAGAATATGTTGTTTTTGATGATGAGGGCCATGGTTTTTCCAAAAAAGAAAACAGGATTTCAGGATATGGGCAGGTGTTAGAATTTTTAGATAAATATTTGAAAGGAGAAACACCTGAACCTGCTGAATTATAAAACAAAAGAGGCAGGTTTAACCTGCCTCTTTTGATCTTCTTGCTTAAAAAAATATTTCTTCCTTAATTATCCTTTTCATTGGTGAAAATCCCACCAAAAAGATCTTTGGCTTTTTTGGTAGTACTTTCAATAATAGGGTCGATTGTACTTTTGATATCGGTTTTGTAAGAAGTGGCTGCTTCCTTAAAATCTTCAGTGAAATCACCTTCTTCTTTACTGTAAAATCCCCTAAGCAAATTGTCATAATCTCCGGACCTTACCCAATTCATTAATTCTAATAACCGCATTACCGGCATTGGGTGAGATAACCCAAGGGTATTCAAAAACTTATAAACAGCCTCCATCATGGAGTTGGAATTGTTGTATTCTTCTGCCTGAGCAATGAATTCCCCAAGATCCATTTCTTCTATTTGCTTTCCTCCAGCCATTTTCATCAACATTTGAATGGAAACATCTGGCTCCTGGGTGGTAAGCAATGCTGCCCTATCAGCGGAAAGCTCACTTTTTCTGTCCCATTCTTTAAGTGCAGCAATAATTCCGGCAATAGCCAAACCACTCAGAGGAATGTTCATAGTAAAAGTGGATAACCTGATCATCAGGATCATCAAAGTTTTGTATAGCACATGACCACTTTTTATATGTCCTAGTTCATGCCCCATTACCCCAAGTATTTCCTGATCATCCATAATATCTATCAAACCGGAATTGAGAATAATAAAGGGATCGTCCATACCGATGGCTCCAGCATTAAAAAAAGGGTTTTGGGAAACAAAAAGATCTGGTCTCCTTTCCATATCTAATGTTTTACATGCTTCTGCGAAAAGCTTATCTAAACGGGAAAATTGTTTTTTAGAAACTCTTACGGCAGATCCAAGCGCAATAAGTCGAAGGGATTTCTCAGTGGTACTTCCAAAAAATGTTTTAATGGCAATATCCAATCCCGGAACTTTTTGGAGCGTGTTTAAAGCAACCTTATCGGCAGGGTGCTCCCACGAATTTGGATGAATTCCTTTAAAATGAATTCTTACTTTTTTGTCCTGTTTTTTAGGTTTCATTAGTTTATATTTTTAAGGTTTTAAATCAAAATGGTGATGTCATTTAAAAAATCTACTGACATATTGTCTATTATAGAACAATTTACATAATTCTTGAATAGAATTTACACCAATGGTAAGGGAAATATGAATTCATTTAAAATATTAATAAAATATCCTCGCTTTAACTTTTTAAACAATTCTTCAAATATTAATAACCAATTCGGAATAATATCAAATCTATTCTTAACTTAAAAAATGATTGATTGAAATTTTAATTGGTAAAGTCATTTGAAAGAATTCAGCCTAAATAAAACACTTATACAAATTTGAAAAAAATGAAAAAATTAACCTTCGCTATTTTAGTATTATTTCTAGTTTCCTGTAATGAAAACAGAGTTGTAAATCATTATGAGGGAATTGCCGAGTTGAATTGCAAATTATATGCTTCATCCCC
>JAHQVQ010000067.1 GCA_019634305.1 Flammeovirgaceae bacterium
CAGAGGTTCCTTAACTTATAATATAGGAAAGAATGTTTCCATAAAAGCAGGAGCAGGAAAATATTATCAATTCATAAACAGAGTAATTTCCGAAAGTTTATTTAGCGGTAGCCGGGATTTTTGGGTACTTACAGACGGAGAAAACTTCCCAGTTGTTTCTGGAAAACACTTCCTGACCGGATTTGCTTATGAAACTCCTGACTTTTTGTTTGATGTTGAAGCCTACTATAAAAACACTGATGGGTTACTTGAATATTTAAATCTCACAGAGCCATTTTTTGAAATTTCCGAACCAACCAGAATTACTTATATTGGGTCTGGCATTGCAAAAGGAATCGATTTCTTCCTTCAAAAGAAAACTGGAAAGTATACCGGTTGGATTGGTTATTCATTAGCTCGGGTGGACCATAATTTCCCTTTTTTAAATGAAGGGAATGAATTTTCTGCACTTCACGACCAAAGGCATGAATTAAAGACTGTAAATATGTATGGAATTAAAAAATGGGATTTCTCCCTTACCTGGGTTTACGGAAGTGGAAAGCCATATACCTCACCATCAGTTATTTATGATCTTAATTTGCTGGGAGGAACACAAAAACCTTTTCTTTATGTGGGGGCAAAGAATAATGCAAGACTTCCGGATTACCATCGATTAGATTTTTCAGTAACCTACAATTACAATATTGGAAAAGAAGGAAAAGGTCAAGTAGGAATTGCCTTTATCAACCTTTATGATAGAGATAATGTGAAATACAGACAGATTCAGGGTATTCGGGTAAATAACAATAGTCCAAGTGGACAAAGATTAGTAGTCGCTGATATAAAGCTTTTAGGTTTCACTCCAAATATTTTTTTAAATTTTAATTTTTAGTCCGAAATCATCTCATGAGACATGATGATAAAAATATAAGTTTTAAAATTTTCAGAATTCCCTTATGGATTTCCCTGATTACTTTAATTATAATAACTGCCTGTGACCCAAAAGAGCCTGAATTTGGAGATTTGGAAAAAGTAGTAATTGAAGGATATTTATTCGCGAACCAACCTGTTGGAGATATCCTGGTAAAAAGATTAGATAATCAGGAACCAATTTCTGATGCAGATGTGGCTATTTTTTCCAATAATAGTCTTTTTTTACTTTCACCAACTCCCAACAGACCGGGGAGGTATCATTTTGAGGGAGATGAACTTAAAATCATCCAAGGAAATGAATATTCCATTATAGTCAATTACTTTGGGAAAACCGCACTTGGGACTACTATTGTTCCTCCTCCTCCTATAAATTTGAGACAAGATAAATTTGAAATAAAAGCTGGAATACCCACTAACTCGGATAGTGCGTCAGTTCAGGATTATTTCCTTGGTTTGGCATGGGAAAATCAAAATGCAGAAAACTATTACTTTATTGAAATTTATAATATTGAAGAGAATCCTGAAGAAATTGAATTTGGAGAAAATATTGAAGCCCGGCAAAACTTTCTATTTCCCATCAATAGTAATTTTGCTATTATCCAGCATACCGATTTACAATATTATGGAAATCACTTGGTGAAGCTCTACAGGGTAAATTCTGAATATGTTGGACTCTACTTTGAGTTGATTTCAGAAAACAATCAGGGAGCCCAGGGGGTAGAATCCTCTCCTTCAAATATTCAGAATGGAGCAGGAATTTTCACTGCTTTCAATTGTACAATTACTGGCTTTCAGGCCGTTAAAGATTGATTGGATTACTTTTGAACTTGTTATTATTTTAAAGGTAGGGGAAATATCAATACGGTTGTATTATATCAAAACCACTTTCAACCAACTATGAAAAAGATGAGTTCCTAAGGGTGAAAATCTTTGGGAACTTACTTTTTTTACAACCTGGTTTTTGGGCTATGAAAGGCCTTATATCAAAACTTTAACTTATTACTAAATTTTACGCTGGAATGGAAAATTTTTCATCCAATGATGATTTCATAAAAAAAATGCTGGAAGGGAAAAATCCCGAACAGCATCCTGAATCCGATAATCAGTTTGAAGAAATTCAATCACTAAAAAGCCTTATTGAAAAAACACAAAACCTTGCTGTCCCCGAAGGAAAACCTAAGGAGAACGCCTGGAATAATGTGTTAAATAGAATTGAAAGACAAGAGGAGGAAACAAAAGTTACTTCTTTCCAGCCAAATAAATTCTTTGCAAAGATTGCCGCCACCATATTATTATTGATGGTTCTTGGTATTTCCGCATTTTTCTTCAACAGAAATTATGAGGAAGCTCAATTTGGGCAGACATTGTCTTTAGCCTTACCCGATAATTCTCAGGTTACTTTAAATGCTGGTTCGAACATTACCTTTTATAAATGGAATTGGGAAAATGAGAGAGAAATTATGCTTGAAGGAGAAGCATTTTTCGATGTGGAGAAAGGAGAAGAGTTTACGGTAAAAACACCGAATGGCAATATTACTGTTCTGGGAACAAGCTTTAATGTTCGTAATTGGGGTAACAAATTGGAAGTGAGTTGTTTTACAGGAAAAGTAAAAGTTTACAATAACAATTCATACGTTTTCCTTACTAAAGGAGAATCCACTTTTTTAGGTGAGGATAATGAATTTATTAATCCTGAAATGTTTTCAGAATCAGTGATTTTAAGTTGGAGAAAAGGAGAATTTAATTACAGTAATCAACCATTGTGGTTTATTCTGGATGAGATTGAAAGAAAATTCGATATAGAAATTGAGCAATTAAGTATGGATAATTTTAAGGACAAAAAAGTTACCTTTTCTGCCAAAGCGGAAAGTCTTTCAGAAGTGTTGGAAATTTTGTGCGTAACCATGAACCTGAAATATTCGAAAGATAACAACCGAGTTAAAATCCAACCCAAATCTTAAGCACCAGTGCTCCACACCGGGTACTATTATTTCTGAGAAATAGTAATCTCTCTATAAGTCTTTTACGGCAAAATAATACACTGTTAATTTTGATTTACTACTTAATTTTCCAAATTATAAAAAACTTTAATAGGGAAGTGATCTGAGAATTTCACTTCCCTTTTTGTTTCAAAACCTGTAGCTTCCAGTCCTTCGCTGTAAAATTGATTGTCAATTCTTAGAAAGAATAACTTCCCATTGTAGGTGAATCCAAAACCAGTGCCTGCCTCCTCAAAAGCATTATTCAGGTATTTTTTTAGTCGGAAATAGACGTAACTGTAAGGCGTATCATTCAAATCTCCACAAACTATTGTTTTATAAGGCGAATCTTTAAGATAGGTTTCTATGTTCGCTAGTTGCTTATCCCTATTTATATAACCTTCCTTAATTTTAGTAAAGAGATTTTTATAATTTTCCTTAGAATTTGAATTAAACGCCAAATCATCCTCCGAAATACTAAGCGATTGCAAATGAATATTGATAATTCGAATGGTATCTTGATTTACTTTAATATCCGCAAAAATGGCACTATTAGTAGATTGCATCTGCAAATCAATTACTCCCTTTTCCACAATAGGATATTTACTAAAAATAGCAAGCCCAAACTCCGCTCCAATGTGGTTAATCACCACTGGTTTCACAAAATGGTAGTACCCTGCATTATTACCAATTTTTTGTGTTGTTTTAAATATGGGTGATTTCTTGTCATTATAATATTCCTGGAAACATTTCACATCTGAATCCTCCTTACTTACCCAGTCAATCATTTTTTTTGAAGAATCAAAATCTTTATTCAGATGATCGTACACATTAAAAACCCTTGTATTATAAGATAATACAGATAAGTTATTTTCTGATAATTCCTGAGATGAGAAACTTAATGTGGCTGAAAGAAAAGGGTAAGCCACTAGAAGCGAAATTAAAGGTAAAATGATCTGTTTATTCTTTTTTAGTCCCCAATAAATCAAAAAGAAAAACTGAATAATAAGCAGTAATGGAATAGTAAGTGCAATGAAGCTACATATCCAGAAAGTGGAAGGAGGAATTAATACACAAATAAAAGCTCCAATGGATACGATAGTTGTACCCATATTTAAAAAATATAATAGGCGCAAACGAAATTTTTTTGTTTGAAAATGAATTGTAGTTTCTCAGGGTAAAATAGGACAAATCCTCTTACTCCTCTCCCATACTGATTATCAAATCGAACTCTTCTACCTTTAAAGGCATTACTGATAACCTGGATTGCCTGATCAAATAAACATTCTGCAATCTTTCATCGGCTTTTATTTGCTGAAGTGTAACTGGCTTATTGAGCTTTTTTTCTGGTACTAAATCAACTACCACCCACCTTTCATCTGTTGTCGTTGGGTCCTGATAAAATTCTTTTACCACCTTAGCCAAACCAACCACCTGTTTTTCCTTCCCACTATGATAAAACAATACAAAATCGTCTACCTTCATATCTTTCATAAAATTCCTTGCCTGGTAATTCCGGACTCCATCCCAATGATCTCTACCCATTTTCACAAAGGTATCCCAGGAATATCCTTCAGGTTCTGATTTTACAAGCCAATAATTCATTTTTTGTTTTGTTAATTAATTTCTTAATCGATATTAAAGGAAAATTAAAAACAAATTCCCCAATCGCATAAATTTACCTTTTTCATTCATTTGCCCCAAACTTATCAAAGTAATTTCAGTAAATTTGCAGGAGGATGAAGTTAAAATATTTTCAGTTATTTTTCGATTCCTCTATTTTTTCACATCAATTTCCAAATCCCAAATTTATTTTTAGAAAATTACTATAATTCCAATGAAAATCAAGGACTTAGATTTTAGAGTTTATATTCCAAATGAGAAAATTAACAATCGAGTAGAAGAACTTGCAGAACAGATCACCTGGGATTTTAGAGGGAAATCACCTGTATTAGTTGGGGTGCTAAATGGTTGCTTCATGTTTCTTTCTGATTTAGTGAAGGAAATTGACCTTGATATTGAGATTTGTTTTACAAAATATTCATCATATCAATCAACAGAGAGTTCTGGAAAAGTAATAGAGTTAATTGGTTTCGACAATGTGATAGAGGGCAAAGATGTTATCATCATTGAAGATATTGTAGATACAGGACTTACCATGGGGCATTTGTTAAAACAGATCAAAAATTTTTCGCCTAAATCGGTAAAAGTAGCTGCTTTATTATATAAACCAGAGGCTTTGAAACATGAAGCCAAAATTGATTATCTTGGGTTTGAAATAAAGAATAAATTTGTAGTAGGCTATGGACTGGACTACGATGGGTTCGGCCGAAACCTAAAGGATATTTATATTTTGAATAACAATGACAATCCAGGAACTACGGAAGTTGGTTAGCCAGGGAGAAGGTGCACGATTAGAATTTAAAAGAAAAGCTACCTACCCGGTGAAAATAATGAAGGAAGTGGTAGCCTTTGCCAATCAGAAGGGTGGAAAGTTACTCATTGGTGTTGATGATGATGGAACCATCGCAGGATTAAAAGATGCTATGGAAGAAGAGTTTGTTTTGGAAAATGCCATCAAAAAGCATTGTAAACCAGCAGTAAATTATTCCCTTTCCCATATCAGGATTACAGATAAAAGATCGGTACTGGTTTTTGATATTGAGCAGAGTGCAAAAAAACCAGTTTTCCTGATCTATAATTTCAAAAGAAATATAGGAAGAGCCTATATCCGAATTGCCGATAAAAGTGTACAAACCAGCCGGGAGGTACGGAAAGTCCTTCAAGCCAATTCTGTTCAAAGAGATATTGGATTCAATTATGGAGAACATGAACAGGCTTTAATGCACTGCTTTAAATCTACCAGCCAGATTAATGTAAAAGATTTTGCCTCTAAAGTTAATATCCCCCTTTTAAAAGCCTCTGATATCCTAATCAGGTTGACTATTGCGAATGTCCTTGAAGTTCATCCAACTGACGATGGCGATTATTTTACCATGAAAGACATACATAGATTTCTTTCCTAGAACCAGTAACTAAGGATTTTCCCGTTTGGGAATTGGAGGCTGCTGGTCTTTAGGAATGGGACATTTATAGGGTTTGCCTCCAGTTCTTTCCAGAAAATCCTTTTTAGCACCTTCCCTTAGATCGGTATTGGAAAACATTTCTATGGCAGTCATCGCCAATATTTTTGTAGCATAAAAAGCTCCTTTTCTGCCAATAGTAGTTCCATG
>JAHQVQ010000068.1 GCA_019634305.1 Flammeovirgaceae bacterium
CACGGATACAACTGTTTGTTTTTCTTCAAGGTGAACAGTCAATTACCTTGGCGGGATTTACACCCACTGGAAAAGCACCACTTCGTGGCGCACTAACACACAGCTATGATGAGTGGGGATTAGAATGAACTAACCTCTCGTCTCGCACATAGCTACGTCTTGATTTATATTTAAAATTTGTGGTGGACTTTCCAATCCCCACGAAAATATCCTGACCGATAAAACCCCATTCATAGCATTTGTTGTTGGGCGTTTTCCTATGTTAAAAGGAGTAGCTGATTCTTGCAGAAAGAACAATTTCTCCTGCCAGTTTCCTTGAAACAGTTTGCTTTTCTTCGTTTGTGACAGTGTCTGATAAAACTATCTTATTTTCTTCAGTTCTTATTACTGCGTTAAATTCTTTGTAGATGTTAACTGGGAATCCTCCAATTCTAAGTGATGTATCAACACTGAATTTTTTAAAAATAAGATTTGATCTATATCCTCCTACCAAAGCAATCCCAATGGAGTGTAGCTTTATTGAATACCTTTTAGGTGGGTCTTGTCCCCAACCTCCTCCGAAAGAGATTAATTCAGTTTCTTCGCTTATTGAAGGGTCAGCTCTGTATCGATATGTTAGGCTTGGAGCAATATAAAATCCGTAATTATTGGAATTGTATAATCTGTATTCAAACTGCCCCTTTAGAAGGGTTATATCTTCATGGATATTAGCATAGTTCCAGTCATGTTTATTTACAGAAACAGCTAATGATTTAGATTCACCAATAACCCTTTCGTAGTTCAATCCAGCAAACCAGAAGTAATTTATACCTATGCGATTATTAGCAGTCTGAGCACTTACTACTTTACTGAAAAACATCAGCAAAATAAACATTAATATAATTTTGGATAAGACTTTATTCATTCTGATACATTTATGCCCTACAGCTTGCTAAGCTAATAAATTTTTAATTTTTTTAATGCTTTTTACCACTACATGAATATAAATTTTTGTGAAATTACAAAATTGAGTTGACCCTATTAAGGATTTACCATTTCCTGAAACTAACTGCCTTTCTCTTTCTTCAATTTTTCTAATTCAAACATCTCATCTCGCAAACGAGCTGCTTCCATAAAATCGAGTTCTTTGGCGGCTTTTTCCATTTGCTTTTTAGTTTTGGAGATTAATTTTTCCAAATCATCGGATTCCATATAAGCCACAACCGGATCTGCAGCAACCGAACTTTCTTCTTTTTCTACATAATAATTCTTGGCTACTTTCTTGGAATCTGCCACTTTAGTTTGCCCTAGAATAGCATCTTTGGATTTTATAATGGTTTCCGGAGTGATGCCATGTTCCAGGTTATATTCAATTTGCTTTTGTCGCCTTCTTGAAGTTTCATCTATAGCACTTTGCATGGAACCCGTAATTTTATCAGCATACATGATTACTCTTCCACTAGAATTTCTTGCAGCTCTTCCAATGGTTTGAATTAGTGATCTTTCGTTTCTTAAAAATCCTTCCTTATCTGCATCCATGATGGCCACCAGGGACACTTCGGGTAAATCCAGTCCTTCTCTTAAAAGGTTTACACCAACCAAAACATCAAACACTCCCAGTCTCAATTCCCTTAAAATTTCCACTCTATCCAATGTTTTTACTTCAGAGTGAATGTACCTTGCTTTTACCCTGATTTTATCAAGATACTTAGTTAACTCTTCTGCCATTCTTTTGGTCAAAGTGGTAATTAAAACCCGATCGCCTTGTTTGATAGTTTTATCAATTTCATCTAGTAAATCATCAATCTGATTGAGGCTTGGTCGAACCGAAATTTCTGGATCCAATAGCCCGGTCGGACGAATGATTTGTTCTACCACAACTCCCTGCGATTCCATCAATTCATAATCAGCCGGTGTGGCACTCACATAAAGGGTTTGAGACTTTATCGCTTCAAATTCATTAAAAGTCAACGGTCTATTGTCCATTGCAGATGGTAAACGGAATCCGTAATCTACGAGATTTACTTTTCTTGCTCTATCACCGCCCCACATGGCCCTTACTTGTGAAACAGTTACATGGCTTTCATCAATTACCATCAAATAGTCGTCTGGGAAATAGTCTAATAAACAGAAAGGCCTTTGCCCTGGTTTTCTTCGATCAAAATAGCGGGAATAATTTTCCACGCCTGAGCAATAACCTAATTCCCGCATCATTTCTATATCAAACTCGGTCCGTTCCTTTATCCTTTTGGCTTCTAAAAACCTTTGTTCATGTTCGAAATTATTTACTTGTGCTACCATATCATCCTGAATTTCATGAATGGCTTTGTGTAAAACATCTTTACCTGTAACAAAAAGATTGGCTGGGAAAATGGCAATGGCTGCCTCCCCTGAGATCTTTTTTCCGGAATTTGGATCAATTCTATGAATAGCTTCTATTTCATCTCCCCAAAAATAAAGTCGGTAAGCAAAATCAGCATAAGCCGGATAAATGTCTACTGTATCCCCCTTTACTCGGAAATTCCCTCTTTTAAATTCAGCTTCCGTTCGGCTATATAGAATATCTACCAATGCAAATAACAACTGGTTTCGGGGAATCACATCTCCTTCTTTCATTCGGATAATATTTTTACCAAATTCTTCAGGGTTTCCGATACCATAAATACAGGAAACAGAGGCAATCACAATTACATCCCTTCTTCCAGTAAGTAGAGAAGATGTGGCAGACAACCTTAATTTCTCGATTTCTTCATTAATGGATAAGTCTTTTTCGATATAGGTATTTGAATTAGCCATATAGGCTTCCGGTTGGTAATAATCATAATAGGAGATGAAATATTCCACTGCATTTTCGGGAAAGAACTGTTTAAATTCTCCATAAAGTTGAGCGGCTAATGTTTTATTATGACTTAATACCAAAGTTGGTTTATTCACTTCAGCAATTACATTGGCAACAGTAAAAGTTTTTCCTGAACCTGTTACTCCCAATAGTACTTGAGCAGGTTCATTGTTTTCAATACCAGTCACTAATTCTTTAATAGCGGTTGGTTGATCTCCAGTTGGCTGGTATTGTGAAGTGAGCTTAAAATCCATAAAAAGTGAAATAAGTAATAAAAAAATCAGGGTAAAAATAATGAGAAATATACGCAAACAATACCAATTTTGGGAATTGTTTGAGGCCATGCGATGGCACTACTGATTGTGGAAGTTAAATACTAAAAAAAAATGCTTCGCAAATTGAAATTTGGAGCAATTATAATCAGGTATATAAAAAGTGTCCTCAATAAAAACTAATACTTATTAGGTATGAAAGAACAAAACCAGGGGTTACCTGGTTTCATTTTCTAGAAAATTTTGGAAAGTTATGCAGCGTTTTATACGAAAATACTTTTTACTCTTCTGGTAAAGTATTGATATCCAAAGTACCTGTCTGGTATTCTAATAGAATTTTCTGAAACATTAACCTGTATTTGGCCTGGGCCATATCCACTTCAGACTGAATAAATGCATTAGTAGTGGTGGTGACATCAATTATAGTGGCATTTCCCAATTCATATCGGGCAGTTTGGGTTTCCATGGCAATTTTGGCTGCATCGAACTGTGCTTCTGCCGATTCATACCTGGCAATAGCGGCTCTGTAGTTTTGTAAAGCAGTTTGCACATCTACATAGATAGCTTGTTCCTGGTTTTTTATGTTCAAGTTAGCATTCTCCATCAGAATTTTGGAAGTGATAACATTTGTCCTGTTCTGGTAATTGGAAAAAATTGGGATAGATAATCTTAAACCAATCGTAGAGTTAGGGTTGTTTTCTCTAATTTGGACATCAAAGGGGATTTTTTCAGATGGCCCATTTGAATTTGAAGGATCAATTGGTCTTGTAGCAGTATTATTATAATAACTGTTATAAGAGAAAAATGCTCCTAAAGTTGGGTAATAACCAGCTTTGGCCATTTTATTCTGATACTCGCTCGATTGTTTTAATGAATTCAATTCTTTTAAATCACTTCTATTTCCTAAAGCAGTTTGGTAAAGCTCTTTTAACTGATACTCCTCAACTAGTTGAGTAGCAAATGCCCATTGAGGGGTACTGATATCAAATTCTAAAAGAGGTTGCAACATTAAAGTTTGCCCAAGGAGTGATTTATCATTCTCCATGGTGTTAGTAGCTTCCACCAAAGCCAGTTCTAATGATTTTATTTGAGACTCCTGGTTGTATTGATCTCCAATAAATATCTCTCCTACATCAACAAATCCTTTTATTCTTTCTAAAATAGTATTTTGAGATTCGATATTTTCTTCTGCAATTCTTATTAGTTCCTTGTCGAATAATACGGTTAGATATTGTAAAGCTACATTATAAATAATGTCCTGCTCAGTTCTTTTTACCCTGAATTGCTGGGCTTCCAAATTATGATTTGCCATTTTCAACCCATTCACATTTCTAAATGCATTGAATATTGTAAGATTGGCCGAAATTTCCGGATAAAAATCCTGGGTGGTAGTATTTACCAGTTTTGCTTCCTGGGTAATAAACTGATTACCATTTTGTCTTCTGAACTGCGCAAATGCACTTACATCTGGTAAAAATTGTGCTTTACCCTGGGCCTGTTCTGCTTTATTTACAACGAGTTGATTCTTTTCTGTTTTGAGTTGAATATTTTCCTCTAAAGCTTTTTGCACTGCCTCATGAAAAGATAATGCTAACTTTTGGGCACATCCTATTTGTGATAATGTAAAAAACACCCCTATTGAAAACAGTTTTAAAGTGATATTGCTTAAATTCATACCCTAAATTTCCGGTTTGTTTTGTTTGTATAATTCCAGATTCAGTTTTTGAATTACAATTGCAATGCCACTTGTTAAGTGTTTGATTATCATATATTTAAAATATAATGTGATACAAGGACTGTCCGCCATCGGTCAATAATGTTCGTTGGGGTACAGTTGAATTTAGTAAAATTTGAAGTTTGAATGATGAAGACAACTTATGCAATATGAATCATTTTATTACAGTGATAATTTTTAAGCTTTTAATAATTCTTGTCTTTCCATTAAGTGCTCAATCTATTAAGAATTATCAGTTTAAGGATTACAGTCAAAAGGAATTTGAAGATAGCCTTGAAACATTGAGAAAGGAATTTGGCCATCGTAAAAAGATTCCTTTGAAATTTGAATTGCAAACACTTATTGCCATTTCTCATTACCTCGAATTAAAAAATATTCGTCTGAAATTTAAGATTAAAAAGAAAAACGTTTTTCCCATATCTGCCCGGCCAGGATTTAATCCACTTAATTTTTTCAGGTCTCGGAAAAATCGACAATATCTTATTTTTATGGAAGAAGGAACAAGCTATGTTTTAAACAGAAGTTTTAATGGCCAGGTAGGTATTATCGGACATGAATTGGCTCATATTCAATATTATAAGGGAATATCTTCATGGAGGTTAATAAAAGAAGGAATTAAATACACCAAAAATGCAGCCTTCAGAAAAAAGTTTGAAGAGGATACAGATAAAAAAGCTATCGAATATGGGTTTGGATGGCAGTTCTTGGAGTTTCCTATTTATATTAATCCTGAAGAAATTAAAGAATATATGTTGAAAATAGGTTATCCAATAGAAACAGAAGATTAATCCAGTTTTCCAGATATTTGGTAGTTGGTGATGATATCAGTATTTAAAGTATCTGCACTTGTAAATTCTTTTCTGGTTTCCATAATGCTGGTTAAAAATAGAGATTCCGGATCATTGTTCAAAATCAGGTTTTTCACAGATATAAATTCAGGGACCAGGGTTAATGAGATGGTTGTGGTAGCAGGGTTAATGGTATCCAGTCGGGCGATTTGCATCCAGTTTTCCTGGATATTTTCAGGGGTGGTATCTCCAGGAATTGTTGTCAGGAATACCCTTATTTGCCTGATATAACTAAAATTACCCTTTCCACCATCACTAATATTATACACTATTGATTTGGGTTGAATATCACTCACCTTATCCTCTGGAAATCTTAAAATTTCTAATAAGGTGTCAGTATTGAAATTGGTTGTGGTAAAGGTTCTGTAAAGCAAAGTATTTTCAGAAACTGTATCATTGACGGTTATGTTTAAACCTCCGCTAATATTAGAGGTAACACTAATCTGGGAAGGATCATCTGAACCACAAGAAAATAATATCAGAGAACTGATGAATAAAAAAATAGTGTTCCTTAAAATTACCAATTTCAAAATTGTTTTATTTAGAATATATTATTGAGCAAATATCAGAAATAATCTGGAAAGGAATATTCAGAGATTACAATTTATAGATTTTTAACAGAGGGAAGGAAAAGAATTTACTTGCTTTGTTTTTTACAAGAGTTATCTTTGAAGCGAATAACAATAATAACTTACTAAAATTTAATCCGACTTTGAAAAAAATTGCAATAATAGCACATGATGGTAAAAAAGCAGATATGGTAGCTTTTTTAAAGGACCATGTAGGTAAATTGAAAGATGTAGGAATTGTGGCTACGGGAACTACAGGTACACATGTTTCCAAGGCAGGGCTTGAAGTTGATGCTAAACTTTCCGGGCCACATGGTGGTGATGCTCAGATAGCTGCAATGGTAGCAGAAAAGCAAATTGAGGCAGTGATTTTCTTTAGGGACCCACTTGGTAAACACCCACATGAGCCTGATGTTCAAATGCTTTTAAGGCTTTGTGATTTGTATAATGTACCTCTGGCAACTAACCCTGCAACTGCTCATTATTTGATTAATGGCATGTTTGAGGACGGACAAAATTTTTAAGAATTGAATGAGTAGAATTTATAAATATATTTTATTTCTCTTTTTTGGATTACTGTTATTTAGCTGTGGTTCTAAGGTAGAAATCTATGAGTGGGTAAGGCTGGATTATTTTACCATAAATGCCCAGTCAAGAGATACTCTTGGTTCCGACACCAATATTCATTATGAAGATTATGCTATGCTTGTACAGCTTAATCCTATAAGTTTCACCACGGTTTCCTCAAGTGACTGGGTTCAGGCTGGAGAGGGGTTTCAGGCAAAAAATAGAATTGTAATACTAGAGGTGAGAACCATAACTGATTATAATGAGGCTAAACCTGCAGGAAAATTGATGAATGATGTAATGGTCGCAAGTTTTATTGAAGAAGGGGATCAACCTGAAAACAGGGTTTCTCTTGATGATTTTATTAGTGAATTTGGTAAAAAATCTAATCGTATTGAAGATGGATTTGAGATCTATTTTAGAGATGGTGGTGGATTTGCTTCTCCTTGTGCTGGTTATAATGATCCGGAAAAAATCCAGGCATGTTCGGATGAACTCAAACAGTTTGATATATTTATTCAACTAAGCAATGGGACTAAGTTTACCGGAACTACCTTTAGAGTAAATTTGACTAATGAATAAAACACCTCAATATATTCTTCCTTCCGGAGTTTCTGGTTTTTTAAGAGAGAGTGAAAACACCATAATTCAGTTTGATCACCAGCTTTTTGTGAAGTCTTGTGAAACTGTAGGATCGAAAATCGAAAATTTCCAATTTTCCCATCTCGATTTGTTTAAGAATGATCTCAATAAAAGTTATTTGTATGCCTATTACAAAAGGGAAAATACAGCAGATTTAATTATTTCTTGCAATAAATACTTTCCCATTGTTGCCTTTTCAGAAGTGCTGGACGAGGAGAATGATCCTTCTGAAAACCCTTTTCCCGATAATCAGTTTTGCGATTTAATTTCTCTTCATTCAGTATTTGAGTGTAATTTTCAAATATTGGACAAGGCTTATCTTACTACCAAAGTGGATGCTGATGATGAGGAAAATAGTAAAAAGGTTTCCCAATTGACCAATTACGAATTCTCTGAATTTTCTTATTGGCAACCCCAAATAATTGGAGACATTCTTTTCAATGATTGGGAAAAAAATCCTGCCTGAGCAAATGCGATTGAAAATCCTAAGTATTGTCCCTTTTCCTTTGTTGCCTGCCCAATCTGGCGGCCAGAAAAAAACAGAGGGATTTCTAAATGCCTTGGGGAATTATGCTGATCTTACCGTAGTAAGCACTAAAAACACTTCGGATAACACTGCTGGAAATTTCCAATATATAAAATTATTAGCCCCAGCTTTTTTCCGCTATTTCAATATATTTTCTATTAGGCGATTAAAAAGAATTGGTAGGGAATCTGATTTCATTATGTTGGATCAGCCATTCATGGGGTTGCTGGGTGTATTGCTTTCTAAGCCTTTAAAAAAAGCACTGGTTATTCATTCTCATAATATTGAATACCAGCGATTTAAGACAATAGGAAAGTGGTGGTGGAAAATATTGTTCTATTATGAGAAATGGGTGTTTTCACAAGCAGATTATGTGATTTTTATCTCTGAAATTGAGAAGCAAACTGCCATTATCAAACTTAATGTTCGCCCTGAAAAATGCTTAGTGGCCACATATGGGACAATGAAAAAGGAAATTCCTAAGATTTCAGGTTCTTTTATAAAAGAATTTAAAAGTCAAACTGGAATTCCTGAAGAACATAAGGTTTTATTGTTTTTTGGGGTACTGGATTACGCCCCAAACCGAGAAGGAATTGATTATATTCTTGAGGAAATAAACCCATATTTATCTAAGCATGCTGATTTTAAATATAGCATAGTTATTTGTGGAAGAGGCTTGACTGAAAAGTACCAATTATTGGAAAATAATCAGATTGAAAACATGAAATACATGGGTTTTGTGGATAATATTGATGATTATATAGCCATATCAGATGTTGTACTCAATCCTATTCTTACTGGAGGAGGAGTGAAAACGAAAGTGGTGGAGGCGCTTGCCATGAACAAAACAGTGATATCTACCAAATCCGGGGCTGAAGGAGTTTTTCAGGAAGTTTGTGGTGAAAAGTTGAAAGTTTTGGAAGATAGAAATTGGGAAGTGTTTTCTAAAGCTACTATTCAAGGATTAAATGAAAATAGTGATATTCCTTCCGACTTTTACCTGTATTATAATATGGATAATATTGCTAAAAGGATTACACAGTTTTTTGAGAAAACTATTTCTAAATTAAATTAAGCGGCCATTTTTCTCCTTTTCAAAATCCCATTTCTTGGGTTAACAATAAAAGCAAAAATAAACTCAGCACCAATCACCGATGCCATTGCTCCAGCAATGGAAGCATCTATGGCAACAGCCAGATAATAACCACCCACAGCAGCACCTATTCCAAAAATTACCGATAACATCAACATGGTTTTTAGGTCTTCGGTTAGTAAATAGGCCACTGCTGGAGGACCAATTAAAAAGGCCACCACCATAATGGCTCCAACTGATTCGAAGGAAAAAACAGTGGTTAAGGAAACCAAACTCATTAAAGCATAATGCCAGAAAACGGTAGAAATTCCCAAAGAGGTAGCTAAAATAGGATCGAAACTGGTGACGACTAATCCTTTAAACCCGAATAGAATAAAAATAATAATTATTAATAAATTAATACCCAAAAGCCAGACTGGTTCAGGGCCAAGATTATTTTCCCCAATGTAAAGGGTATCCAAAGGAACATAGGCAATTTCCCCATATAACACACAATCCTGGTCGAGATCGACTTGCCCGGCAAAAACAGAAATGAGAATTACCCCAATAGAAAATAACCAGGTAAAAGAAACACCAATGGCTGCATCTTCCTGCAATTTCCCTTTTTTGCTCAGTAATTCAATTAAAACAGTGGTAATTACTCCGAAAATAGCTGCGCCCACCAACATGGGAAAAGATGCTCTGGAAGCAGTTACCAAATAAGCCAATACAATTCCTGGAAGTACAGCATGGGAAATGGCATCACCTACCATGGTCATTTTTCTTAGCAATAGAAAACAACCTAATAAGGCACAACAAGTAGCCACTAAAGATCCTGTTAATATTATCCAAAATGCATCCATTTTATTTCAAGTCTTTATAGGGTACAGGTGAATCGTGTGGATCAATAAGAGGAAATTTCAAGTGATATTCTAGGTCCTTTTCAATTTCCGGAGTAATTAAATGCTCCATAGCCTCTGCATCATTATGGACATGATCCGGTGCCATTTTCATATACTTGGTAAGGTAAATTTCCCAAAGCCTATGAATTTTTGTTACTCTTCTGCCTTCTTCTTTTCCCAGCTCAGAAAACTTTGCGGCATTTCCTTTCAATATCACCAAATTCCTTGATTGGAGCTGCTTTAAGCCATACTTTAATTGAGCCTTATTCATTTCCCTTTTTTCTAATATTTCCCAGGTGGACCAGAACTTATCGAAATTACCAGCTTTCTCTCCCAAATGGTAAAGACATTTCAGAATGTTTTCTCTCAATATTTTTTTCTTGTTCAGTCTCCTCAATCTCAACTTGGAAAGCACTCCTTTCTTAAATCCGAATATAATGGAGAAAATGGCTATTGTTGAAAGAATTGTAACAATCCAAGGACCGGTGGGCATTTTTGGTAAAGTGTAAGAAATAAAAGTTCCGGTGATCCCGGAAACCACAGCAAATACTGCTGCCAGGAAAATCATCCATTTCAAATCATGCGTCCAGAAACGAGCCGCTGAGGCTGGGGTAATGAGTAAAGCAGCCATTAAAACAACACCAACTGCCTGAATGCCAATGGCAATAGCAAAAACTGTTAAGACAGATAATAATAATTCTAATCTCTTTACCGGAATTCCTTTAGCAATGGCAAATTTCCGATCAAAAGTGACAAGTTTCAGCGGATTGAAAAGTAGGAATACTAAAATTATCAGCACAAGGGAAAACAAACCAAATGTGATGGCATCGGATTGCATCATGGCTGCTGCATTTCCAAAAAGAAATTTATCTAATCCGGATTGAGAGGCATTTCCGGAATTCTGGATGGTTGTTAAAAGCAAAATACCAAAGCCATAAAAAACGGATAAAACCAAACCAAGAGCTGCATCAGTTTTTAACTTGGTTCTGTTGGTGATAAAATCTATGGTGATTAAACCCAGCCATCCACTGGCAAATGCACCCAGCATTAAAATGAATGGATTTTTTGTTTCGGCTATGATAAAAGCAAGGCAAATTCCCGGTAGTATAGCATGGGAAATGGCATCACCAACTAAAGCTCTTTTTCTAAGGAAAGTAAAACATCCTACAATGGCAGCACTGGCACACATTAAAATGACAGCCATGAGTACCCACCTCACTACAGGATCTCTAAAGAAAAAATCAATTAGTATTTCCATGACGCCTTATTTTTTCTCTCGGATTGGATGAGAAGTCTGTTTCAATAATTCTCCTACCTGAGTCAGAATATTTAGACGACCTCCATAGGTCTGATTAAGTAATTCCTGATTGAAAACATCTGAGGTTTTTCCTGAGGCAATTAATCTTGTATTCATCATGACCAGCCAGTCGAAATACTTGGGTGCAGTTTGCAAATCATGGTGGACTACCATAATGGTTTTTCCTTCCGCTATCATTTCCTGAAGTAAGGCAATGATGGCATTTTCGGTGGCGGCATCCACTCCGGCAAATGGTTCATCCAATAAATAAAGCTCTGCTTCCTGAGCCAGAGCCCTCGCTATAAAAACTCTTTGTTGCTGTCCACCGGAAAGTTGGGAGATTTGTCTTTTGGCAAAGTTTTCCAGCTGGACCTTTTTAATGCAATCATTTGTGATTTCCCGATCTCTTCTGCTTGTTCTCTTAAACAGGTTTTGTTTGGTATATCTGCCCATTAAAACTGCATCGTAAACACTTGTGGGAAAATCCCAGTCAACGGAACCCCTTTGGGGAACATAGGCTACTTTATCTCTTACTTTATCCAAATCATTTCCAAATATTTTCACATAACCACTACTTGGTTTTTCCAGCCCCATCACTGCTTTCAACATGGTCGTTTTCCCCGATCCATTTGGGCCAATAATTCCGATCAAATTTCCTTCGGGAATGGTATAATCCACATTCCAAACCGCAGGTTTATTATCATATGTAACCGTAAGGTTATGTAGTTCTAATACCGGATTATCAACATGTGAAATCATAGTAACATTATTAATGAATTATATAATAATTCGTACTTTAACTTTATTTTAAGGAAGAAACAATGGCATTTACATTTGCCTTTACCATCCCAATATATGTTCCTTTTTCTGTCCCATCTTCCCCCATGGCATCTGAAAAAAGGGTTCCTCCAATTTTTACATCATGGCCATTTTCTTTGCATCCTGCCACCACTTTTTCCAGTGATTTGGAAGGAACAGAAGTTTCTACAAATACAGCTTTAATTTCTCTGGAAGAAATGAAATTCACTAATTCTGTGACATCTCTTAATCCAAATTCAGAAACTGTGGAAATTCCCTGGAGCCCTTTAACCTGAATATCATAAGCCAACCCAAAATAGCCAAAAGCATCATGGGCTGTGATTAAAACCCTTCCACTTTCCGGGATTTTTTGGATTTCTGTTCTTACCCAATTATCTAAATCTGAAAGTTCGGCTAAATAAGTCTCTGTATTTTTCTGGTAAATTGATTGATTAACCGGATCAACCTCAATTAATTTTTTAGAGATTTGATTGACAGCATTCTTCCAAAGACTTACATCAAACCAGATGTGTGGATCATATGCTTGTGCACCATCATCCGGAGCTTTTAATTTATCCTTGGAAATGCCATCACTTACTGGAAATACTGGTTTTTCTCTGGCGTATTTTTCAAAAACTTCCACCATTTTCCCTTCCAGGTGCAAACCGTTGTAAAATACCACATCTGCCTGCCTGAGTTTAGATAAATCTCCAGGGGTGGGTTTGTATAAATGAGGATCAACTCCCGGACCCATTAATCCTTCAACAGTTGCCAAATCGCCCGAAATGTTAGCTACAGCATCTTTTACCATTCCCGTGGTTGCCACTATATAAAGTTTACCATCCTCCTTGGCTTTTTCTTCTTTGCCGCAACTAAATAAGATGAAGTAAATAATTATTGATAAATAAAACTGAATTTTCATAGAAGATTAAAATATTGCCAGATTTTCAATACACAAATATTTGATTTTTGTTTAATGAAAACAAATATAAGTCGAAAAATTTATTTAGACAAATCTAAATTATTTTTTTTATACGGCTAAATATTTAAAACACTGAATTATAATTGCAAAAAAAGCTTTTTTATCTTCTCTTTTTATTTCTTCTGTTTCCGCTTTTCTTTTTCTTGTTGAGGGCTATAAGATAAGGGCTGTCTTTTTTACGTACTTTTTTTTCATGAAATGCACCTTTAAAATCTGGGTTCTCTCTTCTCTTTTGGTGGTCAATTTCCTTGTTTATTTTTTGTCTTTCTTCAACTGGGGTAGGCAAAATTTCCAGATCTGATGGCAAACCTTCCACAGGAATCTGCATTCTTATAACCTTCTGGATTTTTTCGATGTGATATTTTTCTGCAGGATTACATAAAGTTAGGGCAATCCCAGTATTATTCGCTCTACCAGTTCTACCAATCCGGTGGACATAATCTTCGTAAATGATTGGCACATCAAAATTAATGACATGCGTTACACTACTGACATCAATTCCTCTTGAAGCCACATCTGTAGCCACTAATGTTCTGACAGTTCCATCCTTAAAGCTATCAATGGCATTTATTCTGGAATTTTGCCCTTTATTGGCATGTAATACTTTCGTTTCTCCTTTGCCTTTTCTGGAAAGGAATTTATAAATGTTATCAGCATTTTCCTTCGATTTGGTAAAAATGATAACTCTGGAGAAAATTTCTTCATTCTTCAATAATTCCCCAACAAGATTAATTTTGGTGAGGAAATTAGGTACATAATAAAGTTTTTGCTCTACAAGTTTTGCCGGAGTGGCCTGTGGTGTGACTTCTATTCTTTCCGGAAATTCTAAAAACTCTTCGGAAAGGGTAACTACTTTATCTGGAAGAGTAGCTGAAAAAAGCAGGTTTTGTCTTTTACGGGGAATGATTTCCAAAAACTTTCTGATTTGCGGCATAAATCCCATATCCATCATTCTGTCTGCCTCATCCAAAACCATAACCTGAAGATGCTTAAAAATCAATTCGCCTTTCAGGTAAATATCCATCATTCTGCCAGGAGTTCCCACTAAAATATCAACTCCCTTTTGGATTTCCTCAATCTGCGTTTTGGGGCCTATTCCACCATAAACACAAACATGCCTTAAATCAGTATACTTCGCCAGTTCATGAATTTCCCGGTCAATTTGAATAACCAACTCTCTTGTAGGAGCTAAAATTAAAGCCCTGGGATCATTTCCCTGAGCGTATTTAATTTTCATGAGAATCGGTAACACAAATGCAGCTGTCTTTCCCGTTCCGGTTTGAGCAATTCCAAAAAGATCCTGACCAGCCAAAATTCTGGGAATTGCCTTTTCTTGAATAGGAGATGGCTTGCTAAAACCCATGTCTTCAATCGCATTGAGCAATTGTTTGTTGAATTTAAAATCTGAGAAAGTTTTTATTTCAGTTGCCATAAATTATTTTTCGGGAATGTAAGTGCTTAATAGCTGCAAAAGTAAGGAAAAAGATGGTCGGGAGAAGTATTGATAGAAGATAGAGGAGAGAAGTTAGAAGCCAGAGGTTTGAGGCTGGAGACTAGAATTTAAAAAATTTTGAGGTAAACTAAAAAGGTCTATAACTACGATAGGTTTTCTTTGAATATTTTTAATTAAAAATTTAATGTTCCTTTTACCGCATTATGCCAAAATACCTCAAGAAAAGAAAATTATTTTTTCAATTTTCTTCCCTAATAAACAAAAGCAAACTTATAAGCTAAAAACAGGATAGCTAAAAGAAAAATGACAATGGAAATTTTGTTAATCCCATGCATCATCCTAAGGTTAAAATTGGGGTTTTCGATAGGGCTTTTTTTCCTGAAAAAGTAGGTAAATACCGGACCGAGGGAAAAATAATCCTTCAATGTATTCTTTTCTCTTTTCTTAAAATCTTCTTTCATTGCTTCCATTGGAAATTCTTTTATGCTAACAAACCAATTAAGTAAAAGTTCAGGCAAGTTTACAAAATAGTTGATTAAGCTACCTATAAACCCTCATTTTTCTCTACCCAACCCAATAACATTTGCCACAAGTTTTCTTTATATTTCTTTCTAAAAAAAGCAAAATGTCCAAGTTTTTTTACTCCTAAAGATGCCGGGGTAATATGGATTTGTTTGATATTGGCATTCTTATAATATCCTACCAATTTGTCTACTGCTTTTTTAGGAGCAAATTCATCATCTGAAAAACTAAAAGATAAAAACGGCTTAGTGATTTTTTCATAGTTCATTTTCTCCTCGGGTAAATACTTGAAAAGGTAATTTGAATTTGAAGCCCACTTCTGCCATTCCCTTGCAACTCCCTTTGGCAAGTTTTCAAACAAACCAATTTTCTTAGCTGGGAAATAACCATATAAATTGTTTAACACCGGAATGAGAATTTTCCAAAAGAACAAAAGTTTAGGCCAATGGGAAACCGGCCACATTTTCCAATACCCCATCTGCGAACCTACACCTATAAATCCATCTACCAATTGGCATGCAGGCGTTAATCCAAAAAGTTGTCCACCAACACTATGTCCTATTACAATTAACTTTTTGTTGGGAAATTGTTCCTTTACATAATTGATCATTCCCTCCAAATCCAGCTTTCCCCATTCGTGCATTTTGGCACTTAATCCTTTTAAATGATTTGGTCTGGATTTCCCAATTCCTCTGTAATCAAAGGTAAAAGTGGGATAGCCTTTTTCAGCCAGCCAATTTGCGAAATCTTCGTAATAATTTTGTTTTACACCTGTGGCTGAACTAATCAGAAATACCAGATTTTTGGAGTCTTCAGAAAGAAATGAATTGGCACCTAATTTAAAACCATCTTTAGCTAAAACCTGAATTTCCTTGTTGGAAAGACCAGAAATCATATTATTAATATTTCACCGAATTGAATACTCCCTGATTGATTACAATTAATGGTACTCCTCCAAATGAACAGACTGTACCCTCAAAAGTACCGCTGATAGTCTTTTGCTGCTGATCGAATTCGGAGATAAAAATTTTGCCAATCACAGGGCTACAATTAAATGAAGATTGGGTCTCAATAGTAGTAAGACTTCCCGGTTCTCTATAACCTAAAAACTCCCCACTATTTAGGATGACTTCGTGAGTACCTAAAATATTTTGGTCTTCCTCCTGAATTCCAATAAAAATAGCTTCGCTTAGCTCATCTTGCGCATTAATAATTATTCTGAGTTCACCATTTGCCTCAGTAGTCACTTTAGCCTGAATGGACAAACTTTCGAAGGGTTCACCATTTACCTGAGCTACCAGCCTATTGAAAGGAGAAATCTGTTCACCAGAACAACTACTAAAAAGAATTGGAAGAAGTAGGATAAAAAAGAAAAAAATGGATGAACTGGTGTTTTTCATAAATCAGAGAAAAAAAAATTATTTGGCAAATTTATGTCATTTCTCGGTAAAATTTTCCTCACCCGAATTTTATTGAAAGTTTTAATATTACCTTGCTATCAATCACAGTCTTCTTTCCTCCTAGTATCGGTAATTTGGGTTATTTTCCAGCCTTCCTCAGACTTAAATAAATGAAAAGCATTTACCCCACAATGACTGAATTCTTGTCCCAGGTAAAATTTATATTCTGTCCAGGCTGTTGCAAAATGACCATCTATTTTGATATCATAAGAGAGAATTTTTTCATCAAAAATTTTATCATGAGGAGTACCCACAATGCCGTTTCCATAAGGAAAAGAGACAGAATCAAGTATTAGACAGCCCTCCTATAATTAGTAAAAGTCCTGTATTTCCCTCTATACATTTTAGGTTTAGTTCTTTCATATTTTCTATTAGGCCTAATAGCTTCAGTAGATTTTAAAAAAAGAGTAACTAACTGTTCAACAATAACCTTTGGATCCTCATAGATAAAGATTTTGATGACATTATTTTTTAAATTGCCAACACTGACATTATTGTTTATTTTATGCTCATATTTTCTTTTCTTATTATCTAAGGCTAGTTGCTGGGTACAATCTTTCAATAGTAAGCTATGTAAATTAGCTAAGAAAACCATGGTATAAAACTCCTGATAAATTGCTTCTGGTAAATGTCCAGAAAAGAGTTCTACTTGCAAAATATTTTTAAAGTAGTCAAAAAAAACTTCTACTCCCCATCTCAGAAAATAAAGGTCTTTAAAAATAGCATTAGGGTATTGTTGGGTATCTAATAAAGCGGTTATAAGCACTTCTACCTCTCCATTATCAAGTATTACTTTAACTAAGCGCACTGTTACCGATGCATTTTTATCTATACTATAAGCTGTATTTTCTAAGCGTTTAATAGCGCGATGAGTAGCCTTTAAAGTAACCATAGCAGTGTTTTGCTTACTTTTCACAAAGTCTTTAATGGTTTTATTAAATGTAATTTTACTGCGCATTACATAGTTTTTACCTTTTAAAAGATACAGGAGAACAAAACTGGTAAATCCACGATCATAAATACTTAGGCTATTTGGGGGTAAGTTTTCTACAAAATCAATGGCCATGCTGAGCTCATCACTAGTAATAGGAGCTATTTTACTTTGCTCACAAATACCATTTAATACATCATAAGCACAGAGTATTCTTGCCATTGGGTAACTAGCTGCTTGGTTAGAAGAATTACCAAATATTTTTGATATTCTAGCGGTATTAGGCAAATTAAGTGTCGTGCCATCAATACCATAAACGACAAATCCAGCCCATGTTTCTCTTTTGAAAAGTCGTTTGTAATGATGAAGTAAGCAGGCATTCCAGTCCTGAAAAAACACCGCTTTTAGTTTATACCTAGCTTTACTAAATCCCCCTTTTGTGGGCGCAATACCTTGATCTGTTAAATGAGGAAATACA
>JAHQVQ010000069.1 GCA_019634305.1 Flammeovirgaceae bacterium
CTTTTTTCTTGCTTTTTAGGTACTGTAAGGTAAGATGCAACTGTCCCAGACTGAAAAGAAAAATAAATAATAAACTGGATGAATATATGATGAGGATTAAATATTCCATATTGATTTTCAATGCTTTTCCTTATAATATTTTAAGGCTTCAAAGCACAAACTTACTAAGACTTAATCATCAAAGTAAGTCCTGGCAATGACATTTCATGATTTTATAGTGAACCACTATTAGTTTTAATGGAGAATCTATTGTAAGTATTTGAATTATTGGTGGCAAACAACTACATTCTCCCAAACCAATTGCTGGTTAGCAATAAAGCGAATCCGAATAAAAAAAATTCCTTTTGAGGCTTTTTTTAGAGATTATTGCAATCGATTAATTTCAAACAACCTGTGTATAGTTAGCCTATTAAGCTGATTTTTTTTATGTTTAAACATGAGCAAAACTGAAGGAAAAATTTTAGTGGTGGATGATGATATAGATGTGCTGACCACTGCAAAAATGTTTTTAAAGCAATATTTTTCTGTAGTACAGGTGGACCAAAATCCAGAAAACATCCCCAAACACCTCACCCAGGATAATTTCGATCTCATCTTGCTGGATATGAATTTTAGTAAAGGTGATAATGATGGAACGGAAGGCTTATTCTGGCTTAATAAAATTCTGGAAATCAATCCTGCAACAGTCGTCATTTTAATTACAGCTTATGGCGAAGTAGATTTGGCAGTAAAAGCCATAAAAAATGGGGCAGTTGATTTTGTCCTAAAACCTTGGAAAAATGAGAAGTTACTAGCTACCATAAATTCGTCATTAAAATTAAGCAGGTCTAAAAAAGAAGTAGAACAATTAAAAAACACCCAAAAGAAATTGGCTGAGGACGGAAATCGCCCTTACCAGGAATTTGTTGGAAACTCCCCAGCCATACAACAAGTCTTTGACCTGATAGACAAAGTAGCTTCCACAGATGCCAATGTGCTTATTCTTGGAGAAAACGGCACTGGAAAAGAATTGGTAGCCAGAGCTTTGCATAGAAAATCACTTAGGAAAAATAATGTATTTATCAGTGTGGATTTAGGTGCTATCAGTGAAACTTTATTTGAATCTGAGTTATTTGGTCATGTGAAAGGCGCCTTTACCGATGCCAAAGAAAACAGACCAGGAAGTTTCGAATTGGCTTCAGGAGGTTCTATTTTTTTAGATGAAATTGGGAATCTTTCTCTTCCATTGCAGGCCAAGTTGCTTACAGTTATTCAGAATAGAGAAGTTAAACGAGTAGGAGCAAATAGAAAAACCAATGTGGATATTCGGTTGATATGCGCTACAAATCTTCCACTTTACCAAATGGTAGAAACTGATGAATTCAGACAAGATTTACTTTATAGAATCAATACTGTGGAAATTCGGCTTCCATCTTTAAGAGAAAGGAAAGAAGACGTTCCCCTTCTCATTCAGCATTTCTTGGAAATTTACAGCAAAAAATACAAGAAAAATAATCTCAGAATTGATCAGGGAACAATTTCCAAATTGAAGAAATACCAATGGCCAGGAAATGTGAGGGAATTGCAACATGCAGTGGAAAGAGCAGTAATTTTGTCTACTGGAAATCAAATTAATGCTGCAGATTTCCCATTAGGACCCATACTGCCAAGTAAGCAAACTGCTCAGGAAGTGATGACATTGGAGGATATGGAACAAAAATTTATTAGGGATGCACTAGAAAGAAATATGGGAAATGTTTCTAAAACAGCCAAAGAATTAGGCCTGACCCGAACTGCCCTTTATAGGCGGTTAAATAAACATGGATTATAGAAATTCATTGTTTCAATTCTGATTAACAGGCAGGGTAATCAAAAATTCACTTCCTTCATCAGGCTGACTAATAACTTCAATTTTCCCATGATGTCTTTCTATTACTCCAAAGGCTATTGAAAGTCCTAGCCCTGTTCCCTCGCCTACCTGTTTGGTAGTAAAAAAGGGATCGAATATTTTTCCTTTAATATCATCGGGAATTCCATTGCCAGTGTCTTTTATAGATATTTTCACTTCCTCATTTTCAATTTTTGTGGCAATGATTATTTCCTTTTCCGCAAGTCCATTGATACCATTGCCATTCGATTTCTTTTCAATTGCCTGAATTGCATTTGTAAGGATATTCATAAAAACCTGGTTCAATGCTCCAGGGTAACAATCTATTTCTGGTAAAGCATTATCAAATTCCTTTTTCACCTGAATGCCCGACTTTAAATTATTTTTCATGAGCAATAAAGTAGTATTTATTCCTTCATGAATATTTATTCGTTTAACAGTATCTTCATCCAACCGAACAAATTGGTTTAGACCATTAACCAACTCAGCAATCCTGTTCGAGCCTTCATCTATACCATTCAACAAGGCTAAAATTTCCTCCCAAAGAAAATCAAAATCCAATTCCTCTTTTTCCGCATCCAGATTAGCTAAAAAAGTTTTCAGATCATCTGCTTTCTTCCATTCTTCATATTTACTGAAAAGATTTTTAAGGTCATTTATATTCAATTTTAAAGGATAAATATTGGAAGAAATAAAATTGAGGGGGTTATTAAACTCATGGGAAATACCAGCCGTAAGTTGACCTAGAGAAGCCATTTTTTCAGATTCCACCAATTTAGTCTGGGTAGATTTTAATTTCTGATGAGCGTCATCCAATTGTACTAGTGTTTGTACCACCTGCTTATGTGATTTGCGCTTAGAAGTAAACAACCAGTAAAAAAGGATCACCAAACCTACTGTAACCACCAGACCAATTAATAGTACATTTTTCAATAAGGCAGCCTTACTAATCTCCGCTTTTTGGCTTTCAATTTCCAATTCCTGCTTTTCCTTTTGCACCTTTAGTTTATCAATCAATTCAGCATTAGCCTCAATTTTAAAAGTAGTTCTAAGAGAGTCGAAATAAGATTTTTTCTCCATCAGATAAAGTTTTTCCTGAGCCTGAATATAGAGTTGGTAATATTTGGCCGCAGTGGCAAATTCTCCCTTATTCGATAATGATTCAGCTAAACTCTTATACTCTTTTATTTTTATTTCAAGCGCCTTTTTTTCCTCTTTTGCCAATACCAGGGATTGCATATTGGTCATTAATTGTTCCTCCAATTGCAAGGCATCTGATATTCCTGATGGATTTTGTTTTGGAGTTTCCGCTGGATCAACTTTTATTTTTTCAGGGGTAGAGGGATTCAACGCGATAATAGTGTCAGCAATAATCTCTTTTTCACTTGGAAGGATTACAACTTCTTTAGGTTTTATGGTTTCTGACGAACTTTCAATTTTCTCTGCATAGCTTAAAGCAGATTCCGCTGCTTCTGTATTTCCCATTGCCAGGAACAATTCAGCTATATGCTTATAAGTTTCCAACACTTTAATAGTGTCCTGAACCTCCTCATAATATTTAATGGTCTTTAAATAAAAAATAGTAGCCTGCTCATAATTTTCCTCCTCCTCATATTTCTGAGCAGTTTTCTCATAATGATTAAGAATTACCAACTTTTTTTTATCATTAAACTTTTTGCTCAGCTCCCAGGAATTCATTTCCCCTTTTATACTTTCCCACCATTTAGGAGAATTTTTCTCTGGCTCGTTTTGCTCCATTTCCTCCAAAAAAGCAACCGCTTCTTCCCCTCGTTCATTATAGCCAACTTCCTCACATATTTTTAATGTTTTTGTAAAAAAATCCAAAGCTTTATCTCTTTTTTCCAAAAGCAAATTCGCCCGTCCTAATTGAATATTGATATCCGCTTTCCTCTTTTCTAATAAAATTTTATCAGAATTTTTCTTTATTGATTTGGCATAATCCAACCCGCTTTCCCCTTGCTCTATGGCTTTATGAGGTTTGTGTTTATCATTATATGCTTCCATCAAATCGGAAACTACCCTTAATCGCTCCAATCCGGTAGCCGCATTAAGCGCTCGTTCCAAACTTTTGGAATTTTGTTGGGCCATCACCATGGAAGGCATTAAGTTTAAAAAGAATATCGAGAATAAAATAAATCTCATTTTGTTGGTAAGTCTCTGAAAGATAGCTAATGGTTAATTTCAATTCAATGGATTGAGGTAATTTTAGACATTTAAAACTAAAAAAAATAATCTTGTTAGCTACTGGCATTTTATTAACTTTCAACGAAAAAAATAAAAAAGGGATTTTCTTATCTTTTACTATGTTTCCCAAAAAGAGGATTACATTGGTATAAAAAAATATAAGTGGTAAATTTATCCATTAAAAAAAAAGTATAATGATAGAAGATGCTATACAACCATTTATTATTGGTTTAGGAGTTGGATTAATAATTTGCATATTTATTTATATGAGGGAATCTTTTAAAAGAAGTGTCCTCAAAAAACAAATAAAGGATTTAAAAAATCATCTTCACCAAAAAATGGAGATAGATGCTGAAGCTACACATTTCAAGAAAACTGAAATTGAGGACCTTAAGAAAGAGAATGAAAACCTGCGCATTACTAACCAGACACTTTCCCAAAAACCTGGAAGGCGAGAATTAATCAATCTACATGTTTATCAAAGGGCAATTGACATTATGTCGGAAAGTGCCCATGGTTTCGCCCCCATGTGGCAGAAAGCTGTAAAAGAATCTGAAAAAGACATTGAGCAATTTGTGGAAGGTAAATCATCATTTGTCAAAAAAATAATTTCCCCTATTTCATTTTTTAGTAACTCCTCAGGAATAGAAACAAAAAACATTGGAACTGGAGATACTGATGACACCTCAAAAGAATAAAATCTAATTTCCAAATACACATTTTTCTCAAAATGAAGGAGTTACAATCAACTCCTTTTTTTGATTGTAAAAAAAAGATTTTGCGCACACCAAAAAGCCGTTTATTTAAACATAAAAATGTTAATTAATAAAGCATTGATATTTTTTTATAGGTTAAAATAATCGCTATTTTTGCCGGGTTACGAATCAAATAGAAGGAAAAGTGGAAAACGGAGAAGCTAAAGAAAGTCACAGCTTACACAGTGTCATTCCGGTAAAAGGAATGTACGAGAACTGGTTTTTAGATTACGCCTCATATGTAATTTTAGAGCGGGCTGTTCCTGCCATAAATGATGGGCTGAAGCCTGTGCAAAGGAGGATACTACACGCCATGAAAGAACTTGACGATGGCAGGTTTAATAAAGTTGCTAATATTATTGGCAGCACTATGCAATTTCATCCACATGGAGATGCCTCTATTGGTGATGCTATCGTAAATATTGGCCAAAAAGATATTCTGATAGATACTCAGGGAAACTGGGGAGATATCCGAACAGGAGACCGTGCAGCAGCAGCCAGATATATTGAGGCCAGATTATCCAAGTTTGCTTTAGAAGTGGTTTACAATCCGCAAACTACAGAATGGCAGGCCTCTTATGATGGTAGAAAAAAAGAACCCATTACCCTTCCTGTAAAGTTCCCACTTCTTTTGGCTCAGGGAGCAGAAGGTATTGCTGTTGGTTTGGCCACCAAGATAATGCCTCACAACTTCTGTGAACTTATTCAGGCTTCCATAAAAATACTAAAGGGAAAAACTGTAAGTATTGTTCCAGATTTCCCCACTGGCGGATTAGCTGATTTCTCTAATTATAATGAAGGTTTAAGAGGAGGAAAAATCCGGGTCCGTGCAAAAATGGAATCCGTAGATAATAAAACGCTATTAATTAAAGAAATCCCTTTTTCTACTACTACCCAAAGTCTAATTGATTCTATAATTAAGGCCAATGATCAGGGAAAAATAAAGATTAAAAAAGTAGTTGATAATACAGCAAAAGAAGTAGAAATAGAAGTTCAATTGGCTTCTGGTCAATCTCCTGATGTTACTATTGCAGCACTTTATGCCTTTACCGATTGTGAAGTTTCCATTTCACCAAATGCCTGTATTATCGTAGAAGACAAACCCAGGTTTATTTCGGTAAATGAAATGCTGAAAACCTGTACGGAGCAGACGGTAGAGTTGCTGAAGAAGGAATTGGAAATAAGGAAAGGCGAATTGATGGAGAAATTGCTTTTCTCTTCTTTGGAAAAGATTTTCATTGAAAACAGAATTTACCGGGATATAGAAGAATGCGAAACCTGGGAAGATGTTTTGAAAACCATTGATAAGGGTTTAGATCCCTACAAGAAGGAGTTTTATAGAGAAATTAAAGAGGAGGATCTCATAAGGTTAACCGAAATAAAAATCAAGAGAATTTCCAAATTCGATTCATTTAAAGCTGATGAATTGATGAACAAATATGGCGAAGAATTAAATACAGTTAATTACAACCTGGAAAACCTGATTGAATATTCAATTAATTACTATTCTAATCTTTTAAAGAAATACGGTAAAGGAAAAGAAAGAAAAACTGAAATAAGTACTTTCGATACCATTACAGCTACTAAAGTAGCTGCCAACAATGCCAAACTTTATGTCAATAGAAAAGAAGGCTTCATTGGATATGGACTGAAAAAAGATGAGTATGTATCAGAATGTTCAGATATAGACGACATTATCGTTTTCAGAGCGGATGGAACCTGCGTAGTTTCTAAAATTTCAGATAAAGTTTTTGTAGGTAAGAATATCATCCATACCGAGGTATTTGTAAAAGGCGATGAAAGAAAGGTTTACAATCTTATCTATAAAGATGGAAAAACCGGAGTTACCAGAGCAAAAAGATTTCAGGTATTAGCGGTGACCAGGGATAGGGAATATGTTTTAACCAAAGGAACAAAAGGCTCTAAAGTTCTTTATTTTACAGCCAATCCAAATGGCGAAGCAGAGTTGGTCACAGTTTTTCTTACTAGTGGTGCAACTGCCAAAAATAAAGTTTTGGATTATGATTTTGCCAATTTGGATATTAAAGGCAGAGGAAGCCAGGGCAACATTATTACAAAATATCCTATCAGAAAAGTTTCGCTAAAAAAAGAAGGTGTTTCCACTTTGGGAGCAGTTGATCTTTGGTATGATGAATCAATTGGCACCCTTAATAAAGATGAAACAGGAACATATTTGGGTAAATTTAGAAGTGAAGACACCATTCTGGTGCTATACAAAACGGGGGAATATGAAATCACCAATTTTGAATTGACTAACAGGTACGATGCGAAAAATGTTTCTATCCTTGAAAAATTTGATCCAAATAAGGTGATATCAGCCATCCACTATGAAAGTAAAAATAAGACTTATTATGTGAAAAGATTTCAAATTGAAACCACTACTCATAATAAGAAATACCTTTATATAAGCGATTCCTCTGCTTCACGGCTTGTAATTGTAGCTACTCATCAGAAACCGGAAGTTGAGGTGCAGACTAAAAACAGTAACAAACAACTGGAGGTACAAAAAATAAATCTGGATGAATTTATTGATGTAAAAGGTTGGAGGGCAATAGGAAATAAGCTGTCTTACGACAAAGTAACCAGAATTAAGCTTATTCCCCCAAAAGTGGTAGAAGTAGCCAAATCTAAGGAGGAAGCAGCAAAGGATTCTTCAGAAAATCCCAAAGACGATAATGATAAAGATCAATTAAAGTTATTCTAAATTAATTTTTGAAATGGGAAAGTGGAATAAATAATATTTTACTTTCCTATTCCCTCCTCTTTTAACCCCACAAAAAAATGAAACCTATAGTAGTTAGCGCTAGAATCAATCCACAGGATTTTTTCAAATTGGGATTTAAGCAGTTTTATACCAAGCCGATAATCCTAATCTCACATTTAGTTATCATTATATCTGTAATTGCCAACCTGATGCTATTAAGCAATGGAGAAGGTTTGGAAAATGCCATGAGGAATATGTTTATCGTTTTTTCAATAATTGTTGTCCTGCTTCCATTTTCTATATACAGACAAATGTCAAAAAGACTAAGGACCAACAATATGCTTAAGGAAACAGTAAAGTATGATTTTTCAACAACTAAAATAAAATTAAAAGGAGATACTTTTGATTCAGTAATCAGTTGGGAAAAGCTACACAAGATTAAAGAAACTAAAAGCTGGTTCTTATTTTATGTAGATAAAACCACTGCTTCCTATGTTCCTAAGTCATGTTTCGCCTCAGAGGCTGACAAAAAAAACCTGATAAAAATAATAAAAAGCAAACCGGGATTAAAGGTTGAATTAATGGATTAGGCAAATCCTAAATCATTTCCCAAAAATAATTTCATTCACTTCATTTAAGGAATTAAACCGAATCTGGATATTTTCCCCTGCTCTATCAAAGGAATCAGGATCACACTGGCTTCCTGGCTTTAAATGATAAACATAAAACTTTTGACTTCTGATATACAGCTCTACTTTGTCTGGCTTACCTAAAAGCTTATTCACCTGCAATTCGCTTAAGCCAATAATTTTATCCTGAATAGCTTTAAACTGATCCATTAAAGCTACCCTTTCAGACGTACAACCATTGGTGTCATTCTTCCAGGTTTTGGTATCAAATGCTTCTTCTGGAATTCCAGAACCAATACAGCGGGCAAATAGAAGCAATAGAAAAATAATATAATAAACAGGTTTAAACCTTTTCAATTTAATCGTTTTTTCCAATTCGAAATCTTTAATTTATTACCGGAATCCGTAGATTCTAACTCAGTTCCAGTATTATTTTCTAATAATTGATGTAGCATTAATACAGCAATTTTAGCATCCTCATCAGTATTAGTTGGATTTAAGTATTCAGGCTTGAAAAATCTTCCTACAAAATTGGTATCAAACCTGGTACTTGTAAATTCTTCATGCATTAAAACAAAACGGCAAAACCCAAGCGTAGTTTTAATTCCAGTAATATGATATTCCTCAATTGCCCTTATCATCCGCTGAATGGCCTCATTTCTATCATGACCAAAGGTAATAAGCTTGGCAATCATCGGGTCATAAAAAATGGGAATTTCCATTCCTTCTTCAAATCCATCATCCACTCTCACTCCTATTCCCTGAGGTCTTTGGTAAGTAGTCAGTTTCCCAATATCAGGTAGAAAATTATTTGCAGGATCTTCAGCATAAACCCGTACTTCAATAGCATGTCCACGAATGGATAAATCTTCTTGAGAAAAACTTAAATTTCCTCCCTGAGCCACATTAATTTGCTCTTTTACCAAATCCACATTGGTAATCATTTCAGTCACAGGATGCTCTACCTGCAACCTGGTATTCATTTCCAGAAAGAAAAAATCGTGATTTTGATCCAGGATAAATTCTACAGTTCCGGCACCATAATAATCACAAGCTCTGGCAACATCTACGGCACACTTTCCCATTTTGATCCTTAATTCCGGACTTAATACTGCCGAAGGAGCCTCTTCAATCACCTTCTGGTGCCTTCTCTGGATAGAACATTCCCTTTCAAATAAATGGACAATGTTTCCATGCTGGTCACCCATCACCTGAAACTCAATATGTTTGGGGGAGGTAATATATTTTTCTATAAAAACCGAAGAATCTCCAAAAGCTGAATTCGCCTCACTCATAGCCCTTTCAATCTGTTCTTTAAAGTCTTCCGGCTTTTCAACTACCCTCATTCCTTTTCCACCACCACCGGCACTAGCTTTTATTAAAATGGGATAACCAATTTCCACAGCAAGTTCCATCGCTTTTTCCACATCGGAAATAGCTTTGTCAGTTCCAGGAATCAAAGGAATATTATATTTTTTTACAGCATCTTTGGCAGCTAGCTTACTTCCCATTACCTCAATAGCAGAAGGAGATGGACCTATAAATACAATTCCAGCATCGGTTACACTTTGGGAAAAAGAAGCATTTTCGGAGAGAAAGCCATATCCCGGATGAATAGCATCTACACCCAATTCTTTAGCCACCTGAATAATTTTATTTCCATCCAGGTAGGATGATTTTGAAGGAGATTCACCAATATAGACCGCTTCATCTGCCATTTTGGTATGTAATGCTACTCTATCTGCATCACTGAAAACAGCAACTGTTTTTATCCCTAATTCTTTCGCAGAGCGGATTACCCTTAAAGCAATTTCTCCTCTATTGGCAATTAAAATCTTTTTCAATTCTTTCAAACCAGAAAGTTGTAAGTGAGCAAAAATTAAGATGCGGAAAGTTAAAGAAAAAGGATGGAAAAAGGGAGGAAATTTATGAAGTATTAAAAAAACTAGACTCTTAGAAAAACACAAGGGCAGAACTTAATCTACCCCTTGTGATTCTTTCAACCAGCTATGAAAAAGAAATATCTAACACAGTGCGTTAAATATTTACTACTTTGTTTACAAATGTACAAAAATAATTGAATTA
>JAHQVQ010000070.1 GCA_019634305.1 Flammeovirgaceae bacterium
GACTTTTCAGCAGCTTCCAAAGCTAGCTTGTGGTGCGCTTCAGAGTTTATCACATCAGTAGAAATGGCATTGTAAGGATTCATTTCCACCGGATCGAAAAGCCCTAATCTTAATCTGGTTTTCATTAAAGTAGCCAAAACTTCATCCAACTTTTCCTCAGTAATTAATCCTTGTTCCACAGCACCTTTCAAATTAGGGGAAATAGAACCACAATTCACATTTACGCCACTATTGAATGCAAGTGCTGCAGATTCTTCAGGAGTTTTGGTTACCTTATGGAACTCATGGAAATCCACTAATGCCCAGCAATCTGAAGTAACATGTCCATCAAAGCCCCACTCATCTCTCAGAATATCTTCCAATAAATAACTACTTCCACAGCAAGCTTCATCAAAAGTTCTGTTGTAGGCACACATTACAATTTCCACATCGGCCTCCTTTACAAGCGCCTCAAAAGCAGGTAAATAAGTTTCTCTAAAATCCTTCTTTGGAGGAACTGCATTAAATACATGCCTGTCTCCTTCCGGACCACTGTGCACAACATAATGTTTGGCACAAGCCGCAGCTTTTAAGTATTTTGGATTATCTCCCTGTAAACCCTTCACATAATTCACCCCAATTCGGCTGATAAGAAATGGGTCTTCTCCATACGTTTCCTGTCCCCTTCCCCATCTTGGATCACGGTACAAATTCACATTGGGCGACCAGAAAGTCAAACCAGAATAGCGGTTATAGTTTCCAATTTTCTGGGAAGCATTAAATTTTGCTCTGGCTTCATCGGAAATAGCTGTGGCAATTCTAAATATTAAATCCTCATCGAAAGTAGCTCCCAGACCAATTGGTTGTGGGAAAACAGTTGCTCGTCCATTTCTGGCCACTCCGTGTAAGGATTCATTCCACCAGTTGTATTCGGGAATTCCCAACCTTTCTACAGCGGGTGCTTCATAATTCAACTGCGCAATTTTCTCATCTAAAGTAAGATGTGAAACTAAATCATTGGCTCTTTCATCAAGGGATAATTCTGGATTCCAAAAAGCTAGCTTGTCTTTGTCTTGGGAATTAGCATTTAAGATATTTAAGCAAAAAAACATTCCTGCTAAGAGAAATGTACATAAAAATTTGGTCATGATAAAAAGAATTTGTTTGTGAAAAATCTTCTATTAGTTTATAAAATACATGGGCGCAATATGCACAAGCAATATGCACAAATTAAGGACAACAAAAAAGGATAAATGCCCTAAAAAGAACTGATAAATTGATTTGGATTAAAGTTATTGGATGATAAATAATTCTTGTGGTAAAGTCGGGAAAACATTGGCAATACTTTTACCATCAAAGTTCCCCGACCAGCCAGTTAAGAAATTTCCATACTATTTTTTTAATGATGCTTTTGTGAATATATAATCAGGAATTACTGCATCAAACTCAATTTTTTCAATGATAAAATCGGTGCCCTTTCCATCTTTAAGCATATCCTTATAATTCATTTTTTTGGGAAACCATCTGCCTTCTAATTTCTCTACTTCACTTAAGCTTATTCTTTTTAGTAACTGCCCACTCTTGGCATAAAGTTCTTCCTTAAGTGGCACAAACCTTTCCTGATCTATCCACGACTTTCTGGTTTCATAGGAAACATCCTCCACCTTGGCTGTTAATTCCAATATCCATACTTTTCGTCCTTCTATTTCCTCTTCCCCAATCACCTTTGCATCATAGATATCAGTAAGTTCCCGATCTTCCATCATATCTTCATAAGATAAATCAGAACCCATGACCGATTGCCTTAACATGTGACCAGAAAGCTGAATTGTTCTGTCCGTAGAAGGAGAATAAATCCACAATCGGTCTTCCAGTTTAAGCATCTTAGTCCCCTTTTCTCTTTCTGGAGATAAGTACTCCGTAAATGATTTGGTATCCCCTTCTGAATAGCCTTTTGAGGTTACTGTCCTACTGTTTCTCCTGCCATAAATTACCATTTTCGATTCGGTAATCCGATTTTTAGAAATCAGATTTTCATCTACTTTTTTTAAAATTTCATTGGCATCAGGAAAATCTTCTCCTATTCCAATGATGAAGGAAAATACTATTACCAATATTGATTTCATTTTGACCTATTTTTAAATTCTATTTATTTCAACTTATTTTCAGGCATTTCAAATGCCGAAGTTATTACAGTTGTAATGCAATTGCTCCAGAGCTTTCCAAATATATTTTTTACTAATTTATCTAATCTCTGATTTCCAGCCTCTAGCTTCTTATTTCTAACCACCAGCCACTAATTCCTAACTTTAAACTTCAAGTTCTTTAAATAATACAGCCGTTTCTCTTTTATAAATCCCAATTCCGGAAAGAGCATTCCCGATAACCATGGCAAAAAGGCCGGGAATGAAACCTATATACAGCAAATCTGGAGTAAATTTAGATCGCAAAATAGTGGGCATCAGCATGGTACTGTTATTTAACATTTCACTGATATCAATGCCAGTATATTGCATATAAAAAGTTATTCCTAAACCAATTGCAGTACCAATAAAAGAACCTATTGATCCGATTAAAATAGCTTCAAAAATCAGGGTTTTGTAAATCTGATTTTTGGCTTCACCTAAAGCTAGTCTTATCCCAAATTCCTGATATCTTCTTAATCCGCCAAGTAAGCCTGTATTCCAAAGTACCAATGACATCGCCATCACAAATAAACCAACAAAAAAAGCAGAATATAAATCCACATAATCCAGGTAACTAGCCAGATTATTTTGTTCTTTTAGGGTAAGCATCATGGGAGCAAATTCATCATCGGTATTCAAATCCTTATTGAAATCAGCCTTAAGTTCCAATGCTTTTTCATCCTGGTAAACACCATCATTAAGGTATCCTAACATTTCACTTGTCCCATCCTGAAGGTCCAGCATTTCTTGTACATCAGCAATGTCCAATATGATGGTGCCTCTGTCCATAGCAGCTACTCCAAAGCGAATGGTTCCACTGACTACAAAGTTTTTGAAAGTCATGCTACCATTCATAGTGGAACCAACATAGGTAACTTCATCCCCAACTTCAATTTTCAAATTGTTAGCAAAATCATCCCCTATTAAAGTTTCTCCTCTTTTGGCAGGTAAATTTCCCTTCACCAATGAAGTTGAAATATTCAGTCGGTCAACCTCTCCACTCTTATCATCCAACAACTGTAGGGACATTCCCGCTGCTGGTCCCTGCCCCTTGGTTTCTCCATTTTTATCCGGAACGTCAATCAGTCCGCCAAATCGGGTTCTTTTTACCCACTGAACATCAGGATACTTTTCGGTGAGTACCTGCTGTAAGGAATCCACACCAAGTAGTGCAAGATCAATGGGCAATTGATCCATATTTTCATGATATGCCTGGGTGACCACCTTTACATGACCTGTTTCAAATCGGGCATTTTGATCTGTGATATCACCCATTGCTCCACGGATATAGCCACTGAGCATTACTGTAAGTGAAACACCAATAGTCACAATAATAATCGGGAGAAAACTCCTGCTTTTATCCCGTAGAATACCTTTTAACAAAAATTTTATCATTGCAATTTTCCTTTTATAGCGTTAACAGGATCCATTTTGGCGATTTTTCTGGCTGGTAAATAACTGACAATTGTAGCCGAAATAACTACTAAAGCAATTGTTCCCAAAATCAGTGCGAATCCGTAAACAGGATAAATTCTATCAGCGATGGAAACACCCATTTCCTGAGAAGCTTCCGGAATTCCAATACCTGTTGCTGCCAGATATATTAGTAGTGGAACGCCATAAGCACAACCTAATATCATCGCAAAAATGCTGTACATACTACCTTCCACTGTGAAAAGTCCTACAACTTGATGGCGAGTCATTCCCAGGGCAATATAAGTTCCTATTTCCTTCTGCCTCCTGAAAATGGACAATACCTGTGTATCGAATATGGCTAAAAGCGCTATAGCTAAAAGCAAAATATACATAATTGAGCTGCTTGCCTTTTTCATCTCAATAATTTCTGTAAGCTCTCTAAGTAAATCTTCCTGACTTCTGAAGTTCCAGCCAGGAATTTCTTTCGGCTGATCAACTGTGGAAATAAACATAGTCGCATGCCCTTCCATATCAGTCATTTCCCAAAGTTTTTTGATGGGAATCCAAAACTGCCCATTATCGATGGTGGGTACATTAGAATCAAAAATACCTACTATGGTTACATGCTGGGCATCAAAAGTACCGTTTACATCCCTCCATCTCAACAGTACTTCATCATTCACTCTAAGATTTGCTGCAGAAGCCATTCTCTTTCCAATAATCACGGGAATTTCAGCAGTGCTATTTGTAAGTAAATGGGTTGGTAATCCTACAATTTCCTGTTCTTCTGCTATTCCTTTTAATGATATGGAAAGCATTCTGCCTTCCGGATAAATAGAGGCCTGCCTAACTAGAATGGGCACTAGATTTTCCTGCTCGGAAACTGGCAATACACCATGCCCATCCTGAACTGAAAAAGGATCAAAAAGATCATAATCTTCATGAATAAGCTGTCCATTTCCATATTCCCATTCAATATTATCCAGTTTTGCCTGTTGGTTCCAACCGTCAATCAATCCATTGAAAAACAGAATAATGACAAAGGCAAAAGACAAAACCGCTGCATTGAGCCAAGTCCTTAAGCCAGCTCCCATCAAGTTTCTATATGCTAATTGAAATGCCAGTATCATGATGCTGCAACTTTATTTTTAACTTCATCTCGTACCACCTTACCATCTTCCAGATGCACTATTCTGTCCAAATACTCCATTACTTTTTCATCGTGAGTAGAAAACAGGAAAGTTGTATCCAGTTCCTCATTTAGCTTTTTCATCATTTGTAAAATGATATGTGCATTTTTAGCATCCAGGTTGGCTGTGGGTTCATCGGCAATTAAGATTTCAGGTCTTTTTACCATGGCTCTGGCAATAGCTACCCGCTGCCCTTCTCCACCGGAAAGTTTACTTGGTTTTTTGTCTGGCATATTTTGTAGACCAACCCATTCCAGTGCTTCCATTACCCTTTTTTTCCTTTCTGAAGCCGAATAATTTTGCAACAACAAAGCAAACTCAACATTTTCGAATACTGTGTAAACCGGAAGTAGATTATAAACCTGGAAGATAAACCCTATATGCTTATTCCTCAATAAAGCAGATTCTTTGTGTGAAAGTCCGGCAATGTTTTTTCCCATCACCAAAGCATTTCCTTCAGTTGGGCTGTCCAAAGAACCGATGATATTGAGCAAGGTTGTTTTCCCCGAACCACTTGGTCCCACAAAACCTGCAAATTCTCCTTTGGAAAATTCCAGATTAATGTTGCTTAAAGCGGTAAATTCCCCATCACCATCCTTAAATTTTTTGGTAACATTCTCAATGGAGATAATTATATCTGTTTTCATTTCTATTAGGTATTAATATTTATATACAACTAATAATCAAGTAATTACACATTAATGGTTATAAACTAACATCAATCGTAGACCGGGTCCTTTCAATGTATTTTCTATATCATTTTCAATAAACCCTGGTGGTGTATCCGGATTATAAAATAGCATGACATACCCAGCAAATTTGCTAAACTGATGCTCGTAATTGAGAAAAAAGGAAGCGTCTTTTGTTTCCCAATTGAATGTGGAAACAGCACTTAGATTATCGAAAAAGCCTAAAGGATAAGCCAGTGTAGTGGCTGAAATATTAAAAGTTTTTTCAAATTTAAATGCCTTTTCATCAACGGCTGAAATCAAATGTTCAAAGGCGAAGTTCATTCCATTTCCCACTCCAAAAGTGTAATCCATCCCTATATTTATCAGGGTCTGGTTGGTAAAAATACCCAGGTTTTTAGACTTATTTATATGAGAAGCCTCCACCCACAAACCTATGGTTACATCCCATTTGGCATCGAACCCAAAGCGATTTTCAGGAATTTTTTCATATTGAGGCAATGTTGGAATACTTTGGGAATCAGCTACTCTGTGATGATAAGTCAGGGCAATTTCCCCCTTGGGAACGGGATACTGGACTCTTCCTCCAAACTCAGGAATTTTCCCATTAGAGCCAATTATTTCAAATCCCTTTGGGTCATCATTTCCATAAAGTGCCCAAAGCCAGATATTCGCATTATTTAGGAAATAATACCTGCCCAAAGCTCCGTAAAGCCCATTGGTAATTCCCAACGGATCTCTGGGGTCTACCTGATTGAACCACTGAAGCGGTCTTAGAATTGTAGCTACGCCAAAATCAATCTTCTGCAAACCGACACGAACTTCATACTGATTCCCTGTAAATCGTGCCCAGATTCTATAAGGTTGTACATCTCCGGCATAACTGGCTGTATCGAAAGGATGGAAATTAGCACTTCCATAAATATTGGCAGAGGCAAAAAAGTCCAATGTTTTTGAGGAATCAATCGGAGCACTATAGCTTAATTCAGGAATGTACCTCGCGCCCAATAAATAATCCAAGTCATTATCTGGAGCAAAATTGTCAAAAGCGGATAACTGACCATCAAAAACGACCTTGTTTTGGGCGATTCCCAAACCGGGCAAAACAATAAACAGGGATATCCATATAAAAATATTCAGGTTCATTTGGCTTTATCATCTGGGGGAAACAATCCATACATGAAAAAATTGGTGATTTCCATTACAGCATCATGAACATTTTCATACTGACTCAGGAAAGCTTCATCCATCATTTTTTGATTAAAAAAATCCAGCATCTGCATAATAAAGCCAATTTTAATGTCCTTTCTAATTTCACCAGTTTGTTGTGCTTCTTGAAGATCATTATAAAATCTTTTGAGGGATTTCTCCTTATGATCTTCCAGGTAATCTCTCAAATCAGATTCATCAGTTTTATAAATGTCTTTTATAAATTCTTCACTAATATTTTGGGATTGCTCATGCTTCAAATGAACCATTTTCCCCATTTTTTCCGCAAAAGAAATATCCTGATTCATGATAGTGTTATAGCTAGACAACCCTTCTTCAATCAGGTTTTGAATAACAATTTTGGCCAATTCCTGCTTGTTGGAAAAATTGCGATAAAAGGTCATTTTACTTATTCCCGCCTCTTCACAAATATCCTCTACCGTCACCTTTTTTATCCCAAATTTCCAGAATAAGGTCTTGGCACTTTCAACTACTTTGATATGTGTTTTACTTTTCTTCACATTCAAATATACTTACTAAATATATATAATGTTACTAATTTTGTATTTTTTTATTTTAAATGTAACATTTTATAAAAACAGTATCATATTAATTTTTGAATATGAAAAAAGGAAGCTGTTTGGTAACAACTTCCCGTTTTTATATGAAAATATAATAGAACTATTTCGGCTGGATAGGAAACTTTTTAAACAAATCGGCTATCCCTTTCGAGTTTCCATTTTATCCCTGTTCTGTATAATATTCGCAACTATCACACCCTGCCAAAGCATTACTTCTCCGGTTCTATCTACAATATCCACCTTCACCGTTCCTTTCAGCATATTTGTTCACTACCACTTCTTCGCTTTCCCAATGGTAATTTCTTTGTCCCATATAACCCATTCTTCCATCACGGAAATCCGTCTCTCTTGTTTGGTCCTTATTTTGAGCTACAACCCCAAGGTTTATCATTAAATCAGGGTTATTTTCCTGAAACTTAAAGCTCCTCTTTTCCATTTCAGAGGTAATGGCATTTTTCAATAGCGTGAAATCTGGTTCAGTTAAGAAGATATTATCTTTATCCTCCACATTGAATTTATAGAAACCAAAAGTTTTATAATCATTGAAATTTACATCGGCCTCCACATCCGATGAAACAACCATTACAGGAACACAGGCTACCATTAAAGTCCATAGGATCCCTAAAACAAATATTGAATTTTTCATACGTACTAGTGCTATTTTATAAGAATAATTTAAAACGGCTTCTTTATTTGAAATAGGGTTCTTCTACAATTATCTTAATTAAATCACCCTCTTTTAATACTGAATCTTCCTTTAAGCCATTGGCTATGGATGTGAATTTAGGATCCCAATAATTATTTTTGCGTTTGCCCAATGCTTCAATAGTTTCCCCTTCTTTTGCTTTCACCACTCTTAATACCTTATTTTTTACAAGTGCTTTGTCAGTGGTGGATAATGATTTTACACTCTCGGCACAATTGACAATTGCTTCCTTAAAACTTCCATAATCCATTCCTGAAAGTCTCATGAGTTGATTTCCAACTTGGAACCAGATAAGATTTAAGTAAACTACCTGACCTTTATCCTCCATAGCCATGGTAATCATATATCCTTTACTTCCATTGATGTCAAGTGTTTTTTTTGCCTTGGGGTCCAACTTCATTTTATATTTTTCCTTCAGTGCTTGTTCAAATTTTTCTAAATAAACTTTTGGACTGTCGGTACTTGGTTCTGCTTGCAATATTATCATCCCCTGCTGCTTTTCATCAACTGCACCAACAGTCTGGGGAGTGTTTGAAGTCAGCCAGTTTTTCGGGAAATCAATTACAAAATTCCTATCAGGATGAATAAATTTTGATTCCACAAATATGCCCTGATTAGGATTTTCTCCAAAATGAATGCCTTCTAGTTTGGCCAAAAAATCGGCCTTATTTTTTGCCAAATGAGCTTGTTTGGTTATCTGAATTCCTTCAGATTCCTCATTGATATACTCCACCCTTTTAGGTGTAAATGGGTGATCACTTAGATACGACTTTTTCTCTTCTTCACCAGTCTGATGCTCTAAAGATTTGGATATATTACTTAAAATTATGGCCAGTTGCTGAGGTTGATATCCTGTTTTAGCTGCGAGTTTTATCCCAAGTTCATCTGCCTCCTTTTCCTGCTTCCTGCCATATCCAGCAATGGTCATTTCAAAAGGTGTATTAATGATATTTCCTAAGTCGTTGTTGATTACACTTCCAACAATATTTCCTGGTACTTTCAGGATATTAGGTAAGATATTTCGCTTCTTCCTATTTACCGAATGCCTTTTGTTTACATGAATTATTTCATGGCTAATGACATCTGCCAATTCATCTTCAGTGTTGGCTAAAACAAGAAGTCCTCTTGATACATAAATATATCCTCCCGGAAGAGCAAAAGCATTTGGCTCATTCATATCCACCAAATGAAACTTGTATTTAAATGGCTGATCCCCAAGATTTTTCACTAATCTTTGACCCATGGCATCTACATAGGTTAAAGTTTTTGGAGCATCATATAACCCCATACTTTGTTCCACTACCTTTGCATTTTCTGCGCCTAGTTTTTCATCTATATTTGTTTTCTGAGCATAACCAGAAAAAGAGAGAATACACAATAAGATAAAAAAAAAATGTCGTTTTTGGGGATATAAATTCATGGTAATAAATAAAGAAGTTGAGTGTCTCAAAAATATATATTCTTTAAAAAATAAGCCTAAATTCCATTCAGCCTAAGGACAAAAATTAGATTTTTTTAGAACAACTATTCAAAACAAAATTTTAGGGATTTGTTCATGAATGGATATCCATAAACAAAAGGAAAGGCCTAAAATTATTCCTGCAGCGTATTTATTTCATTATCAATGCTGGTTTCCAGGTTTTCCACTTTTTTACTCATTGCTGCATATTTTTTCAGGATAAACTTCCTTCCGAAGTAAACTTCTTCTAAGATATAGCGCAATTCATCATCTCTTCTAAACCTGTAAAACTCCTTAGGAGAGATGGTGAACTTCACCATATTTTCACCATCAAAAGCATATTTGTAATTAGTGAAATTTCTTCCAAAGTAGGAAGAAAACCGCTGATGAAATTGTAAGGGGTAATATGATTCTTCAAACTTTTCCAATTCGGTAAAATCGTGTACATAATAATTAGCAATTTGTGATCGGAGCTGCTCATTGGTTATCTGGTCTAAACCAGCAGATTTTGCCGCCTCAAAAGCCCCACTATTACAACTTAGCATTTGCTCTGTTAAGAGTTCATTAAAGAATACACTCATGGAATCATTAAAGGAATAATCCACCACTTCCATATAGTAGTTTAGGGCATTGTAAGCACCTAATCCTTTCTGGTGAGCTTTTATGTTATTTTCAATGGTCGTCTTATCACTTTGTAATGCAGCTTTTAATTGCCTTAATGTGGCTATTTCCTGAGCTGCTCTTTTGTTTTCTTCAAGAAAATTGTTAATGCCGAAAACGATAGAAATTCCGATAAGTACTGATAATATTTCCAGGGAAAATGCCAGTAAATTAATTTTTAAAGAAGTGCCAGCCATTTAGTTTCAGTTATAAAAAGCATCTTGGTAGTAATTGATAATAAGGATGAATTTAATTTTTGGAACGATTTGTTCTGATCAATTACTTTAGAGCTCGTTTAAGTTTTGTTTTTCTAGGCGAAAAGAATAAAATTTATACCTACTCTTATTATTGCCTAATACTTGATTCTTAATTCAATTTATTTTGCAAATCTCTAAGATTTTTTGAGAAAGGTACATTTATTAACAAAAAAAATGAGGAAATCGACCCTTAGATGAAATGAAGACTTATTTGATTTTTTTGATTTTTTAGCGAAAAATCAAATTTACAGGAATAATAATCCGGATTCCCTTAATTTCCCCCAGGTAAAACTGTTTACTAATTTATCAAAATCTCCTAATTCCTGAGCTTCAAAATGTTCTATCAATTTAATAAAAGTGAATTTTTCATTAGAGGAGGCAGAAAGTTTTGGTAGTACTTCGGAGAGCCATTTCCCAATTTCCGGCATTGTTATCAGCTCAATTTTTTCCACTTTATTATGGATTACTAATTTTCCTTTCTTGATTTTTTTACCCTTTTTATCAATTTCAATTATTGAAAAAAAAGGCTGGTTTCCAGTCCAGACAACTTTGGAAGTTGCTGACTCAAAATCAAAGGAATTGGCAATTGCTTTCTGGATATAATTTTTAGGAACTTTGGTTTTAGGGATTTTAAATTCAAACCATTCGTAAAGGGGAAAATCAAGACAGATCCCATGCATATAATTGAATAGCGATTTCCTCAATCCTTCACTAAACAACTCATGATCAGTTCCTTCTGGGTCTTTATGGACGAGATCATTATTGGCAAATTCACCCAGGTCAGGCCCAACTTTTTCCACTCTAAATTCTGATGGATTTATGCCCACAGGACTATGTGCAGTCATGGCAAACCTGTGCCAAAAGCCAGATTGAACTACTCCAGCTTCAAATAACTGCCTTACCATTTCCAAAGAATCAATGGTTTCCTGAGCCGTCTGGGTGGGGAAACCATACATTAAATAGGCATGCACCATAATTCCTGCTTTGGTAAAGTTCTCTGCGACTTTCGCTACCTGAGTCACCGTCACCCCCTTCTTCATCATATCCAACAAACGATCTGAAGCTACTTCCAAACCACCAGAAACAGCCATGCAACCAGACGCTTGTAAGAGTCTGCATAAGTCAGCAGTGAAATTTTTCTCAAAACGAATATTTGTCCACCATGTAACTGTAAGCTCTCTTTTTAGAATTTCCAAGGCTACATCACGCATTAAAGCCGGAGGGGCTGCTTCATCCACAAAATGAAAACCTGACTCACCGGTTTGTGCGATCAGTTCTTCAATTCTATCACAAATAATACTGGCATTTATAGGCATATAACTGCCAATATAATTCAGGGAGATATCACAAAATGTACACTTTTTCCAGTAGCAACCATGTGCCAGGGTAAGTTTATTCCAGCGGCCATCACTCCAAAGACGGTGCATTGGATTGGCAATTTCTATAACTGAAAGATAGTTTTTGAGGGGTAAATCACTATAATCAGGAGTTCCTGTTTTGGTAAATGGGATGTCTCCTTCTTTGGCTCCATCCCAATAGATTACAGCCTCTTCATGCCTGGAAAAAGTTCTCTTTAGATTTTTAAGTGCTCGCTTTCCTTCCAGCATTTCAATCAGACACTGAATCGGTTTTTCCCCATCATCCAGGGTAATGAAATCTACAAAATCAAAAACTCTTGCATCTGTCAAGAAGCGTAATTCAGTATTGACATAGCCTCCTCCCATGACCACTTTGATATTAGAAAAATTCTTTTTAATAAAATGACCACATCGAAATGCTCCATAAAGATTTCCGGGAAATGGGATAGAAATGCAAACCAAATCAGGATTTGCAGATATAATTCTTTCCTTTAAAATATCCACCAAAATTTTATCCACAAAAGTTTCTGGAGCTAAAATAGCTTCATAAAGCTCATCAAAAGAGTTGGCTGACATACCCAATCGTTCTGCATATCGGCTAAAACCAAAATGTGGATCTATAGTTTCTTTTATTAAATCGGCCAAATCTTCCAGATATAGTGTGGAAAGATGTCGGGCTTTATCCCTAATACCCATGGTGCCAAATGCCCAATCCAATTCCTCCAGTTGCTGGAATCGGGAAGCTTCTGGTAAATAATCGCTATCGCAAATGGTATGGGCAAGTGTAGGGTTTTTATCCTGCAAAAATGTGATCACTGAATCAATTGACTTTATGTATTCTTTGCTTAGACTCAACATCCTCATACTGTTTTCTGAAAGCTCCAAATCCTTTTGGTGAATCTCAAAAAAGAGTTTTTCCAAACCATTTTTAGAGAATAATTCAAGTATTACATCTATGCCTAAGTCAGATTGAAAGGAATTGATATTGATGGTGTTTAAAAAACCTTTCAGGTAAGTTGTAGCCGGATAAGGGGTATTCAGTTGCGTAAATGGGGGAGTGATTAAATAAACTTTCTTTTCCAAAATCCGGGGATAATTTTTTCCAATTCCAAATTTCGGAAAATTTTGTTACATTCCTTTAAAGAAGCAGCCTTTTACCTATTCAATTTAACTTATTGCTTTAAACTAGTTAAATAGATGTGCAGAATTAAATATACTTAATAAGTGCCACAACTTTTTGATAATGAGATAAAAGTACTCAATATAAATAGTACTGGTATTTAGGTTAAACCTTTGCACTTATTAGAAATTTCAGAGGGCAATATTTAATTAAAGTCCTGAAAATTCCATGTTGGTAAGATGTGAAACAATTAAAGCGATGTTTAACAAAAGAAAAAATGACACCTGAACAGCAATAAGGACTATTCCTAACTGATTTTTTGGCGATCTAATTTTGTAATAATAGATGGCAAAAAATAAAAAAGAGACAAAAAACCATCCTAAATAGTTTTCAATCGGGATTTCATCACCAGCCCAACCCCAGAAATCGCATTGGATTGCTACAGGTTCAATAAGGAAATCAATTCCTACCATAAGGCTCGCACCCAGAAATGATTTAACAAAATTATTCATTTTGAGCCCTGATAAAACATTACAAAAACCAAGAACCAGCATTGCCCAATTTATTCCAATAATGAGCGGGATATTCCAAAGTGAAAGTCCCAGGGTTTTACCATAGGTATAGTCACCAAAAGGGAATCCTGTTTTCACCCCAAAAAACTCAATCAAAAACCCCAATAATATTACAAAAATAATAAACCCTACCATTCTTTTTTTTAGCTCAGAATAATGATTGATGAACAACAAAAAGGATATTAAAATACTAAAAGGAGTAAGGGGTAATACGATAGATTGAAGAGGGGAAAGTATTCCCAAAACCCCAACCGAATGAATTAGAATAATAAGTAAAGTAGATCGCCTTAAATTAAAATAATTTCTAAATGTATTCCCTAAATTTGGGTTCAAGTATCCCATTTTCTTAAAAGAGGTAATATTAATTTTTCCATCGAACATGACTGTTGATATTTTTAATTGTCGAAAATTTAAGGGACTAAAGAATCTACAATTTTGGCTGATAATAGTGCCAAGGGAATTCCACCACCAGGATGAACAGAACCTCCGCAGAAATACAGGCCATTAATCTTGTTACTAAAATTTGGATGTCTGAAAAAAGCGGACATTTTACTATTACTGCTTGTTCCATAAATTGAACCCATATAAGAAAAGGTGTCTTTTTCAATTCCTACCGGGTTCCAGATACGCTCACTTTTTATGCAATCATCCAGATTGGTACCCAGCATTCTGTTTAATTTCCTAATGATATTCTTTTTAGTTTCATATTGGATTTGTTCCCAGTTTTGCCCTTTATTATTTGGAGCATTCACCATCACAAACCAATTTTCCATCCCTTGTGGAGCATCCTTTGAGGAATACTTTGCGGTAATATTTACATAGACCGTTGGGTCACTGAAAACTTGTTGTTTATCAAATAAATAATGAAATTCTTCCTGATAATCCTGACTAAAAAAGATATTATGCAAATCCAGTTGGGGAAAGGTTTTATTTATTCCCCAGTAAAATACCAGGGCAGAAGAGGACCTTTCCTGATTGAGAATTTTCCTTGGCTTTTGTAATTTGGGCAGCAAATTCTTGTAAGTGCCAAAAATATCCATATTGCTTACTACAAGATCAGCTTTATAATGATGGAATTTCGATTTAACGCCACAGACTTTGCCATTATCAGTAATGATTTCTTTTGCCGGTTCATCCATATAAAAAGCCACTCCTATTTCCAGAGCCAGTTCAAATAACCTTTCCGAAATATTAACCATACCACCTTCAGGAAAGAAAACCCCATCTCCATGCTCCAGACTTGAAATGATATTTAAAATTCCTGGAGCTTTATAAGGAGAAGAGCCATTATATGTTGCAAATCGATTAAATATCTGAACAAGTTTTGGATGTTTCAGCCGCTTTTCATTGGCCTTGTTCATAGTAGTGAAAACATCCAGTTTATCTAAATTGAGGATAGCATTTAAAGCCTTTTTGGAAAGAATTGTTTTGGTTTTATGAAGAGACTTTTCCAGAAAAATTTCTCCAGTGAGTCTTTTAATATTTTGGCTATAATCAAGATAATCTTGTACCAGCCTTCCATTTACCTCAAGCTTGTTGTGTATCTCTTTCGCAAAAGTTTTTGGAGAAGAATATCCTGTTATCTGGGTGCCATCTTCAAAAAAGTACTCACAGGAAACTGATAACCTTTTGTACTTAAAGTATCCACTGGAATCTTTTCCTACCAGAGTAAATAATTCATCAACAAGATGTGGCATGGTGAACAAGGATGGACCAGTATCGAATCTGAAACCATTGTTTATAAATGATTTGTTTTTCCCTCCTACCTGGCTTGTAGCCTCCAATACAGACACCTCAAATCCCTTTACGGCTAATCGGATAGCCATCGCCAGGCCTCCTATTCCTGCTCCTATTACAACTGCTTTTTGTTTCAATACTTCCAATGTTTCAATGCTTCCAAAGTTGATTGTTCCAAGACTTAACCGATGGGAAAACATTTTGTTTATAGAAAAAATCTGACCTCTCAAAAACCAGAATACCAAACCTAAAAAATTATTGATTAATTTTACCTTCAATGAAATGCAGTTATCATCCTAAAATCCAGTTTAACCTTTTTACCCTGTTTGTCTTTATTCTAATTCAGGTAAATCCACTCTATGCTCAAAATTATCTTGATGATAACTGTTTTCTGGTAGAAAATATCCAAAATGGAATTTCAGAAAACGCTGATGATAATCAATTAGCACTATATGGAGAATCTTCTCAATTAAAAGATAAAGACCTTATTGAAATAAAAGCCTTCCTACATAAAGATGAAAAAGCTATTGTTTGTCTGATTTTTAAAGATAAGGCTAAGGGTTTCTATGAAAAGTTAAAACAAACTGAGCTTCATGGATTTGTATATCCTCCAGAAAAACCTGATCCCCTTTTGGGTTTGAAGATGAAGGAAGGAAAAAGACTTTTCATTTTCTCAAAACATAATTCTCAATTTTTAAATAGTGATAATTATATACAGCATTTCAGGTTGTATGAGAATGGAATTTTACCAGAAGGAGGAAATGAGTCCGGCATTACCAATGACCTTAGTTTTATAGCGATTTTGAATGTGGAAATGAGGAATACCACAAATCTGATAAATGATTTTATTACTAAAACAGGCAAGCTCCCAAATTTTGTCCTTACAGATCAGAAAGACAGTATTTTGGGAAGTTTAAAAGACATAAATAATCAAAACTGGTTCAGAGCCATTGTAGCGGAAAAGCAACTAAAACTAGAAAATGTTTCCTGGAATGAACTGCCGGAATTGAAAAGCTCAGGGAAAATTCATGTTACTCAATCCAGGCTCAGTCCTCATAAAAGGGGTTATCGTTTTTCCCCAGATGTGATGAATTTCAATAACCTTAATGCTGATGTTGTTAAGCAATTCAGAGCAAGTAAATTCAGTCTTTTCGACCAATTACAATATCACTTTGAATTTGATGAAAACCTTACCAACAAAGCCCATCCAGACCAGCAATTATTATATAGTTATATTGAATTTGGAGAAGATCAGGAAAGGGGAAAATTTGCATATTTCAATGGAGAAGGGAATTACATTGACTACGGAATTCCCTCTGCACTTTCGCTTGGAGAAATTACCATTTCTGCCTGGATAAAACCCTCCAACCTGAAAGGAGGAAGAAGTATTGTGGGAATGGGAGAGGTGTTTTCCGCTAAAGTTTTTGATGGGGATTTACATTTTACTACTCCGGATATCATGGATCATATGAATGATTCGGTGGTAGTAAAAGGTGACACCTGGCAACATGTAGCTTATGTTTATATGGCGAATAAAGAGGTTTTATTTTACTATAATGGAAAATTAGCAGGAAGACTACCAGCCTCAAAAATCACCGTTTCCCCGCAATCACTGCTGATTGGCACCAATCTTTGGGATGAATATTATGAAGGTGGATTAGATGATTTACTCATTTGGAACCGGGCTTTAAGTGATAAAGAGATTGTAGAGATTTACGAAAACATTGATGAATTAAGTAGTCAATCAGACGCCAATTGGTTTTTATGGGTTATTCCAGCTTTATTCATCATATCAAGTGGAATAATCTTTCTAATTAAAAAGGAAAAACTTAAAGGGCCAAAACGCAATCCCAGCTACTCACAAAAACAAGTCTTACAAGATACTGCAAATTTTACATTTGAAAAAAATCCAATTTCTTTAAAGGGTTTATTTCTTTTTGGCGGTTTCAAGTTGATTAATAGAAATGGGAAGGACCTTACGACTTCATTTTCCCCAAAACGAAGAGAACTTTTTGTGCTTTTAATCTTATTTACCTTAAAATATAAGGGAATTACTTCTAAGAAAATGTCAGACATTTTATGGGCTGGACATTCTTTTGAAGGAGCCAAAAATAACCGTAGTACTCAAATAAAACGATTAAGGGAAATTCTTGCTCAGCAAACAGGAATTGCCATCACCTATGATGATAAACTTTGGAAAATAGCATTCGAAAAAGATATCTATTGTGACCTGGCTGTTTATCGTTCCAACAAAGTCAACAATTCCCTTGGCGCTTCACAAGTAGATCAAAAAAACATTCTTGAGAACATGCTTGAAATTCCTCATTTGGGATTGCTTTTACCCAATATGGAATACGAATGGCTTGATATATTTAAGAGTCAGCTTACTGAAGAAGTCCTGGAAATGTTGATCCCTGTTTTAAATCATAATCACCTTGGTTTGGATAAAGCCTCGCTGTTGAAACTTACTAATATTGTTTTTGCACTCGATCCCCTCAACGAGCCAGCCTTGGAACACAAAATCAGATTGTTGATTGAGGAAGGAAAACATACGCTGGCTAAAACCACCTTCGAACAATACGAGCATTTGTATTTCAAATATTACAATGAGAAATTCCCCGGAAGATTTTCCGAGTTTGTTTAGGTCTTGTTTAAGTATAATTTTTAGCCAAAGTATCGGGCCATGTGATAAATGTTCGTTTAGGGTTTTCGGAAACTACAAATTTTTAGCTGAACCTACATTCTTAGCAGCACTATAGAGAAATTCTGTAGTGAACCGAAGTTATTGAACCTGGAAGACGTTCTCTGTGGCATTTTGCAACCAAAAGAATAAAATTTAAACAAGCTCCTAGGCTTAACCCACTTTTTTGCCGAAATTGATACCAGGATAATTCACTCAATTAAAAACAGTATTGATTAATCTATGGAAATAATCATTTCGGAAACTAACCAAGAACTGAGCATTGCAGCCGCAAAAAGTGGTGCTCAGAAAATTAAGGAGGCTATTAAAGCCAAAGGTACTGCCAATATCATTCTGACAACAGGCGCATCACAACTTGAAATGCTCAATCAATTAGTGAAAGAAGATATTGATTGGCAAAAAGTAACAGGCTTTCATTTGGATGAATATATTGACCTTCCTCCTACACATCCAGCTTCCTTTAGAAAGTACCTGATGGATAGATTTGTCAACAGGGTTGATATTGGAGATTTTTTTCTTATTAATACCGAAGAGGAAATCTCAACAGTTTGCAAAAAACTAAATAGGTTAATTCTTTCCAACCCAATAGATGTGGCTTTTGTTGGAATTGGTGAGAATGCTCACCTGGCTTTTAACGATCCTCCTGCTGATTTTGAAACAGAAGAACCATTCATTAAGGTGGTATTGGATGAGGCTTGCAGGGAACAACAACTGGCTGAAGGCTGGTTCGATTCACTGGAAGATGTTCCAACAATGGCGGTAAGTATGTCTGTTAGGCAAATTATGAAGGCCTACCATATCATTTGTTCAGTACCTGGCCCAAGAAAAGCCAAAGCCATTGGGACAGTTTTGAATGGAAAGGTGGTTCCGGAAGTACCTGCATCCATTTTAAATCTTCATGCCAATACTCAACTTTTTCTGGATAAAGATTCAGCCAAATTGGTAGATTCTGTTTCTAGCAGTTGATTTTGAGAAAAAAAAATTAGAAAAAATCTCAAAATAAGTGTTATTACCCCATTTGTTACCCCAAAAATTAAGCCCTCAGGCTGTATTATTGGGTATTCATGCTTTTTAAAGGCAATAAAACTTACCCAGATTTTTACACAAACAACAGCTTCAATATGAAAAATAACAGACGAAAATTTATAAAGAAATTAGGAATAGCAGGTGCTTCCGCAGTTACTGCAACTGGGCTTCCTTTAGAAGGAAATTCAAAACAATTAACTTACCTTAAGAGAACAAATGGACTTTCCGATTCCACAGATATTAACCTTGCGATTATTGGGGCAGGGGGAATGGGAAGTGAAGATACCAATACCGCTTTAAAGCATGAAGGTGTGAAATTAGTAGCTGCCTGTGATTTATATCAGGGAAGATTAGAAAGTGCCAAGGAGAAATGGGGCGCTGATATTTTCACCACTACCGATTATAAAGAAATCCTGAAAAGGAAAGATATTGATGCAGTGATTATCGGTACGCCTGATCACTGGCACAAGCAAATTTCCATTGATGCCTTAAATGCTGGCAAAAATGTTTATTGTGAAAAACCAATGGTGCATTCTGTATCAGAAGGTCAGGATCTGATCAGTGCCTGGAAAAAATCTGGAAAGATCTTTATGGTAGGAAGTCAGGGAATGTCTTCTTTAGGAAATGAAAAAGCAAGACAACTTTTAGCTGAGGGAGCCATAGGAGAGTTGAATTACGCAGAAGGTTTTTGGGCAAGACACTCTCCAACAGGAGCCTGGCAATATCCTATTCCAAAAGATGCTTCAGAAAAAACGGTAGATTGGAAAAAATACATTGCCAATACTACTAAAAGAGATTTTGATGCCATGAGATTTTTCCGATGGAGAAATTATAGAGATTATGGTACTGGAATGTCAGGTGATTTATTTGTGCACTTATTTTCCAGCCTGCATTTCGTAACCAATTCTATGGGACCAAATAAAATTAGCGCCATGGGTGGCTTACGGTATTGGAAAGATGGCAGAGAAGTTCCTGATGTATTATTAGGCATGTTCAATTATCCTGAGGCAGAAGCTCATCCAGCTTTTAACCTTTCATTAAGATGCAACTTTGTGGATGGCACGAGTGGCTCTACTTACTTGAAATTGGTAGGAAGTGAAGGTTCTATGGATATCAAATGGGAAGAGGTAGTACTTAAAAGAAATAACTTTAGCACAGACGATCCATTTGCCTTAGCCAAAGCTAAAGAAGCGGGAATTGAGATTACTGATAGGAAAAAAATGGTTCCACCAGAAGAAATTACATATAAGGCGGAAAAAGGCTATAAAGGTGCTCATTACGACCATTTCAGAAACTTTTTTACTGCCATCAGAACTGGTGGTACAGTTGCAGAAGATCCAATATTCGGATTCAGGGCAGCGGCTCCAGCATTACTTTGTAATGACAGCTATTTCCAGGACAAATTTATCAAATGGGATCCTGAAAAAATGGAATTAGTTAGCTAATGACACTTTCAATTAAGTAGTTAGGCAAAACTAAATATATTTAATTAGTGCCATAACTATTTTAAAATGAAATGAAAATACTCAGTTTAAAAATACCAAGAATGGAATTCTGGTACTTATTATTAATCCTGATTGGTCATTTTTCAAAACAAACAAATAGTATATAATCACTAAATTTAATTCATTTAATATCAATAAAAATGAACTTCAATAAATATTTAATAATTACCGCTCTTATAAGTTTCACCCTATTTGGTTGTCAGCCGAAGCAAGCTAAAGAAGCTCCTGAAACTATAGTGGAAGAAGCTACGGAACCTGTTTCTGAAAATAAAGGAGAATGGATTTCCCTTTTTGACGGAAAAACTGCAAAAGGATGGAGAGGATATAACCAAAGTACACTTCCCGAAGCATGGGTAGTAGAAGATGGTACATTGAAATCATTAGGAAAAGGTGGAGATATAGGAGGCGATATCGTCTTCGGAGACATGGAATTTGAAGACTTTGAATTGCAATTGGAATGGAAAATTTCTGAAGGTGGAAACAGTGGTGTTTTTTATCATGTTCAGGAAGGAGATCAATATCATGCTCCGTATGAGAATGCTCCGGAATATCAGTTAATTGATGACATTGGTTTCCCTCAAAAACTGGAAGAATGGCAATCTCTTGGTGCTGACTATGCCATGTATCCAGCCGATAAAGAAAAGAAAATTGTAAAGAAAGCGGGGGAGTGGAATTCTTCAAGAATTATCTTCCAAAAAGAAAATGCAGAATACTGGTTGAATGGTGAAAAGGTGGTAAGTTTTGTACCTTGGTCGGAAGACTGGCAAAAAAGGAGAGATTCAGGAAAATGGAAAGATATGCCTGACTATGGAAAAGCTAAAAAAGGTTTAATCGGACTTCAGGACCACGGAAGTTTCATCTTGTTCAGAAACATAAAAGTAAGACACCTCTAACCACAAGCATGGTGCTTGACTCTTATATTGACAATCATTGAATCCATTATTTGGGTTTTGTGGCACAAAATCAGGACTTCTAAAAACAACTAGAGATACATGGAAACTGGTTGAAATAAATAGAAATAAAAAAGACTTGATATTTCTATCTTATTTCCAAAAGTTAATAGCATAAATATTCTTGTTTTTAGGTTCTGATTTTAACAAAAAAATTTACTTTCAAACCTCTAATTTCTAAACTCTAACTAAAGCAATAAATGAAAAATAAATTAATTGGAATCATATTAACTATTTGCCTGGGAAGTATAACAGGTTTTGCTCAAACTACTAAACTATTTAATGGTAAAAACCTAGATGGCTGGAAAGCTTATGGAACAGAAAAATGGTATGTAGAAAATGGGGAATTAATTTCAGAAAGTGGCCCTGATGCACAATATGGCTATTTGGGGACAGAGAAAAATTACAAAGACTATATACTCACACTTGAATTTAAACAAGAGGCAAATGGAAACAGTGGTGTTTTTATAAGGTCTTTTATTGAAGAAGGAGTGAAAATAAATGGCTGGCAGGTAGAGGTAGCTCCAAAAGGAAATCATTCTGGGGGAATTTATGAATCATACGGAAGGGGATGGTTAATTCAACCTGATGAAAAAGGGGAAGAAGCCCTGAAAGAAGGAGAATGGAATAAAATGAAAATCAAAGTGGTAGGCTCGAAAATTACTACATGGCTAAATGGACAGAAAATTGTAGCGTTGGATGATGAAAAAATTGGTAAAGGTGAAGGATTCATTGCACTACAAATTCACGATGGAGGGGGCATAAAAGTAAGGTGGAAAAATATTAAAGTGAAAGAATTATAATTCATGATTTCCCAAAAAGTCAAAGTAGTGTCCATAATTAAGCATGCTACTTTGACTTTTCTATTAGAATAATAATACTACTCAACTATCCATTACTAGCTTTCAAAAATTATCAAATGAAAGTGGCGCTTTACTATGTTGAAATATACTACTCTCATTCTTCTTGTCACTGCTTTATTTTATAACCAGCTATCCTTTGCCCAAAAGAAAAATGCAGCTTATCGTGTTCATATCTCCAAAACCAGTGAGAAAATTAACATTGATGGAGATTTAACTGAATCCGCCTGGCAGGAAGCCGATGTAGCCAAAGACTTTTTTATGGTATTGCCTATGGATACCAGCCTTTCCCTCTCAAAAACTGAAGTACGACTCTGCTATGATGACAATAATATGTACCTCTCTGTCATCTGTTTCGATGATCTTCCTGGTAGAAGAACAGTGGAATCTTTGCGAAGAGATTTTTCCTTTGGAAGCAATGAAAACTTCCTTTTATTTATGGATCCATTCGATGACCAGACCAATGGTTTTTCCTTCGGTGCTAATGCAGCAGGGGCACAATGGGATGGTCTGATGGCAGATGGGGGAAGTGTAAATTTGAGTTGGGATAATAAATGGTATTCCCAGGTGAAAAGTGATGATACAAAATGGGTATTTGAGGCTTCCATTCCCTTTAAGAGTATTCGCTATAAAAAAGGAATTACTGAATGGGGAATAAATTTTAGTAGGCTTGATTTAAAAAGAAGTGAAAAATCAAGTTGGGCACCGGTACCAAGACAGTTCCCAACAGCTTCTCTAGCCTATACCGGAACATTGGTTTGGGATGCTCCTCCTCCATCAGCAGGTTCCAATATCTCTCTGATTCCCTACACACTTGGAGGAATAAATAAAGATTTTCAAAATGAAAGTAATACCGAAAATCGATTCGATGTGGGGCTAGATGCAAAAGTTGCAGTGACTTCTTCATTAAATCTGGATCTTACTGTCAATCCTGATTTTTCCCAGGTAGAAGTTGACAGACAAGTAACCAACCTCAGCCGTTTTGAGCTTTTCTTCCCTGAAAGAAGACAGTTTTTTTTAGAAAACAGTGACTTATTTGGAAACTTTGGTTTGGATAATTTAAGACCATTTTTTTCCAGAAGAATTGGCTTGAATAGCCCAATGCAATTTGGGGCCAGGCTAAGTGGTAAAATCAACCGGGATTGGCGAATTGGAGTGATGAATGTGCAAACCGGAAAAGTAGATAGTTTGGGAATGCCAGCTCATAATTATACGGTTGCAGCGATTCAAAGGCAGGTTTTTTCCCGATCCAATATTTCATTAATCTATATTGATAAGGAAGCCACCAACTACAACCCCAATCCGGCTGATGAAAATCCATATTCCAAGTATAATCGAAATCTGGGGTTGGAATATAATCTGGCTTCAGCGAACAACATTTGGACGGGAAAAGCCATCATCCACAAAAACTTAAGACCAGATAAAAAAGATAATACCTACATGCATGCCATGAAATTAAAGTACGGTGCACGAAAACTTAACCTTACCTGGCAACATGAATATGTAGGCGAAAACTATAATCCTGAAGTTGGATATGTTCCAAGAAAAAACTACATCAGAATTAATCCGGAGGGGGGCTATCTGTTTTTTCCAAAATCTTCTGAAAAAGTAATTTCCCATGGTCCTCTGGTTTATAATTCAACTTATTTCAACCATCAGTTTGAAAAAAATGAATGGGAAACCAGCATTGGGTATGGCGTAGATTTTCTTAATCGAAGTAGTGTAGATGCATGGGCCAGCGATATCTACATCAAACTTTTGGCCCCTTTCGACCCATCAAATTCCGGGAATGATTCGCTACCAACCGGAAGTGAATATTATTGGAAAGAAGCGGGTTTTCAATATCAATCCAAGCCGAATAGTCTACTTACCTATGAATTTTCTACCATTTTTGGAGGTTATTTTAATGGAAAAAGATTCAATACTAGTTTAGATTTTGGCTATCGTTTTCAGCCTTATGTAAGCCTTTCAACCAAAATTGAATACAACAAATTAAGTTTTGATGAAGGGAATAACCTGATTGACCTTTGGCTAATCAGCCCCAGGCTTGACTTTACTTTCACCAATAATATTTTTCTGACCACATTTGTACAATACAATAATCAGCGGGATAATGTAAACCTGAATGTCCGATTCCAATGGCGGTACAAACCCGCATCCGATTTTTATGTGGTATACACAGACAATTATTTCCCTGAAAATTTCCAGGTAAAAAGCAGGGCTTTAGTATTAAAGTTTACTTATTGGTGGAATTTGTAAAAGGAGAATTTATTTTAAATTTCAAACCTCAATCTCCATCCCTTCTCTGGCCAGGAAACAATTTTTGAAGCGTTGTTGACATTTTTTCTCTACTTCCCTGAGAAATTCATCATTATGATCAGGATCGTGATGGGTCATCACTAGTTTTTTGCAATTGGCTTTTTCTGCTACTTCAATGGCTTGTTCGTAGCTGCTGTGTCCCCAATTTTTACGATTTAGAAGTTCTTCAGAGGTAAATTGTGCCTCATGAATGAGTAAATCTGCATCTTTGGCAAAAGCTACTATTTTTGGATCGAGTTGCTCTCCATGTTCAATGTCGGTACAGATTACTAATGATTTCCCTTCCCAATCTCCTCTATAGCTGAAAGCTCCTCCGGGGTGTTGATGCTTTTGTATGGAAATTTTTGCATTTAGCAGCACTTCCTTTTCCGTTTCACTTAAAATAAATTCCATTTTAGCACCCATATCATCTAATGAAATAGGGAAAAACTCTGATTGCATCTGAGTGCTAAAAAGCCCTCTTAAATCTGCTATTTCCTGTCCCTTTCCCAAAGCCATAATTTTCAATTCCCAGTCTTTAGTATAGGCAGGATCAAAAAAAGGAAACCCCTGGATATGGTCCCAGTGGAAATGAGTGAAAATTAAGGAGATTTTCTTATTCAGATTTGGAAAATAGTTGGAAAGTATCTGCTTTCCAAGTTTTCGGATACCAGTACCAGCATCCAATATTGTAAGGCGTTTGGAATTTTCATTAAAAATAGAAATACAGGTAGTATTCCCCCCAAATTCAAAAAAATCAGGATCGCAGATAGGAATTGACCCTCTGGTGCCATAAAACTTTACTTTAATTTTGGGACTCATATTAATTTTCACATAAAAAAAGAATATTACAAAAGATGATGATTTAAAAAACCTGACGGTTGGCTTTAAATTTAAAAATTCTAATTTACAATTCCCTTTGTAGACTCTCGAATAATTAGTTTGGTAGGAAGAATTTTCGTTAAAATTTCCGGCTCATCTGTTTTCAGTTGATAAAAAAACATTTTTGCCGCTTCCTGTCCCATTTGAAATGCAGGTTGTTCAATAGTTGTCAGTTTGGGATTTAGCAGTTTGGCATAGGGTTCATCATTAAAACCAATCACACTGATATCCTCAGGAATCCTCAATCCCTTCTCCCGAATGGCAGCCATAGTGCCCATCCCTATCCTGTCGTTAATACAAAAAAATGCATCTGGAGGTTCAGGCATTTCCAACATTTTTTTAGCATTTGAAAAACCCATATCCGATCCAAATTTACAATGACTTACCAGTTTTCGATCGAAAGAAACACCTGCTTCTGCCAATGCCTTTTGGTAGCCTTTTTTTCTGGCATTGCCAATAGGTAAACTTTCTGGCCCCTGTAAATAGGCAATTCTTTTACAGCCAGTGTCAATAAGATGAGCAACTGCTACTCTTCCTGCCTCCACATTGTCAATCATCACTTTCGAAACATTGGGTACATTAAATCCTCTATCGAATAACACCATTGGCATTCCAGCTTCCAGGATATTGTAAAAATGGCTCATTTGCTGGGTCTCTCCGGAAATAGAAGAAATTATACCATCCACCTGACTGGCCATCAGAAATTCACAGTGCAAAATTTCCCGCTCATAAGATTCATGAGTCTGACATATGATCAGATTAAACCCTTCTTTTAATAATATATCCTCTAAACCTTTTATTAAGGTAGCATTAAAATAATAGGAAACTTCAGGAACTATCACTCCTACAGTAAAACTTTTCTGCTTTATTAGCCTTTTGGCTACCAGGTTCGGTTTATAATTCCATTTTTTGGCCAATTCCCAAATCGCTTTTTTGGTCTCCTCCCCAATCTGATAACTATCTTGCAATGCTCTGGAAATTGTAGAAGGAGAAACTTTTAATTCTTTGGCTAAATCTTTTATAGTTACCCTCTTTGGTTTCATTTAAATTGAAATTTGAAGTTAGAATTCGGTGACTGGAAGATATTCCTAAGTATTTAAACTAATTTCAAAAAACTCCCTACAATATATCACTACATTAATTCTCATTAACAGCCCTCACAACGGCTCAATGTTTACGCAATTTTACGCAAACCTTTGCGTAACTTCCACCCATATTTCTTTTTTTAATCTCAAAAAAAGATGAAAATTGTCCTTTAAGGGTAGCGAACTAATTCTTTAATTCGCAGTTGCTATAATCATCATTGAAAATGAAGAAATTACGATTTGCTGTAATGGGATGTGGCTTTTGGGCAAAATTCCAAATTGGAGCATGGATGGAGTTGAATGAACATGTAGAACTAATTGCCCTTTACAATAGAACCCTATCTAAAGCCGAACACCTTGCAGAATTGTATAATGTTCCGGCCGTTTATGATGAGGCCGAAAAATTATTGGATAATGAAAAGCTGGATTTTATCGATATCATTACCGATGTAGAGACCCATCCTGTTTTCACCAAAATGGCAGCCAAAAGAGGTATTAATATAATTTGCCAAAAACCCATGGCACCTACTTTCCAACAAGCCAGGGACATGATGGAAACCTGTCGGACAAATAAAGTTGATTTTTACATTCATGAAAATTTCCGTTGGCAAAAACCTATCAGGTTATTAAAAGAAAAATTAGCTTCTGGAATCATTGGAAAGCCTTTTAAAGCCAATATCTCATTTTGCAATAGTTTTCCTGTTTTTGATAACCAGCCATTTCTTGCTGAACTGGAACAGTTTATCATCACCGATTTAGGTTCGCATATTTTGGATGTTTCTCGATGCTTGTTTGGAGAAGCCAAATCACTTCAATGTAAAACACAGCGAGTAAACCCTAATATTAAGGGAGAGGATGTCGCCAATGTTTTTATGGAAATGGAAGATGGCTTGCATTGTTATGCAGAAATGTCATATGCTTCCATTTTAGAAGAGGAGCGATTTCCACAAACTTTTGTATTAATCGAAGGGGATAAAGGATCATTATATCTGGGGCCTGATTTTGAAATTAGAATCACTACAAAATCAGGAACTACAAAAGAATTGGTGGAACCGGTAATGTACGATTGGGTGGATCCAGATTATGCTGTTGTACATTCTAGTATTTTCGATTGCAATGAGGACATTTTAATGGGAATGTTAGGAAAAAAAGTAGCTGAAACCACAGGGGAAGATAATTTCAAAACTGTTCAATTAGTCTTTGATTCCTATCATTCTGCAGCAGAGAGTAGTATCATCAAATATTAAGTACTTAAAAATGAGATTTGGAATAGGGACATATGCTTTTGCCTGGTCTATTGGTGTTCTGGAAAATATGCCGGAAAACCCGATGACGGTTTTCCAATTTTTGGAGGAGGCCAAAACTCTAGGTGCAGACTGTGTACAAATAGCAGACAACATTCCATTAGATCAATTTAGTCCATCTGAGTTAAATCAGATAAAAGGAAAAGCAGAGCAACTGGATTTGGAAATTGAGGTTGGCGTAAGAGGACTACTACCATATAATATCAACAAATATCTTGAATTGGCTGATTTTTTCAATTCTCCAATTTTAAGGATGGTAATATATACCCATGAGTATCAACCAGAAATTCCGGGAATAATTGATTTAATCAATTCATATCTTCCAGCCTTTAGAGCCAAAAATGTGAAATTGGCTATTGAAAACCATGACAGACTTAAAGCAGCCAATTTCTTAGAAATCATAAAAAATACTGATGAAAAACAAGTAGGTATCTGCCTTGATTCTGCCAATTCGATTGGGGCTGATGAAGGATTTGCAGAGGTAGTCCACCAGCTTCTCCCCTACACTATTAATCTGCATGTAAAAGACTATTCCATAAAAAGATTAAGTCATAATATGGGCTTTTCCATTACAGGCACACCTACAGGAAAAGGCAGGTTGCCGGTGGATTGGCTAATTGAAGAATTAGAAAAATTGGGGAATTGCCAAAGTGCAATTCTGGAATTATGGCCTGCTCCTGAAAATCATATTCAGGAGACAGTTGCAAAAGAACGGGCTTGGGCTGAACAAAGTGCTAAATTTTTAAAAGCAGCATTAAAAAAATAAAGAAATGGAAGGAAAAAGGATAAAAGCCAACTACTTGATTGAGACCGCCTTTCCGCTTGAAAAAGCTGCAGAAACTATGGCTGGTGAACAATCTTGTGGAACTTTTGTCCGCACTCCAGGAGAGACTCAAGAACTAAAAGAAAACCACAGTGCCAGAGTGGAAAGTATCACTGAACTCAATTATGAGGGAGAACCATCTTTACCAGGAGCCAAATTTCCCAAAGAAAATGGTAAAGTAAGAAGAGGGTTGGTTGCTTTAAGCTGGCCATTGGAAAATATTGGGTTTCATCTACCCAACCTGATGGCGACTGTAGCTGGAAATTTATTTGAACTAGGGGCTTTTTCAGGCTTAAAGTTATTGGATTTTGATTTACCTGACGATTTTTCTCAAAAGTACACAGGTCCGAAATTTGGAATTGACGGTACCAGAAAATTAACTCAGGTGGAAAACCGACCTATCATTGGAACCATCATCAAACCAAGTGTGGGATTAACCCCTGAAGCCACTGCCCAACAAACCAAAACACTTATTGAAGCTGGTCTGGATTTTCTTAAAGACGATGAATTGATGGGAGATGCCCCACATTCCCCTTTCGAGAAAAGAGCAGATGCGGTAATGGAGGTCATTAATTGTCATGCCCAAAAAACTGGTAAAAAGGCCATGTTTGCCTTTAACATCAGTGGAGGTATTGATGAAATGAAAAGGAGACACGATTATGTGTTAGAAAAAGGAGGAACTTGTGTGATGGTAAGCATCAATTGGGTGGGAATAAGTGGTTTATTAAAATTGAATGAATTCACCCAATTACCCATTCACGGACATAGAAATGGTTGGGGAATGTTCACCCGATCACCAATTTTGGGAATGGAATTTCAAGCTTATCAAAAATTATGGAGACTAGCCGGAGTGGATCATTTGCACACCAACGGTATCCGAAACAAGTTTTGCGAGACTGATGAATCAGTAATTAAATCTATTCAGGCTTGTTTATCCGAATTTATTGGCACAAAAAATCCAATGCCAGTCCTGTCCTCAGGGCAATGGGCAGGACAAACCGTTGATACTTATCATGCCATCAAAAGCACTGATGTGATGTATGTCTGTGGCGGTGGAATAGTGGCACACCCAGATGGAATTGGGGCTGGAGTAAAAAGTTTAATGCAAGGATGGGAGGCAGCTATAAATGGAATTGATTTGGAAACCTATGCCAGGGATCATAGCGAATTAAAAACTGCTTTAAAATTTTATGGGAATCTATCATGAAGCAGCTCAACAATGACATATGGCTAAGCTATTATGGTGATGATTTCACTGGTTCCACCGATGTGATGGAAACCCTGGCCTTGAATGGAATTCCTACCGCATTGTTCTTGCAACCTCCTACAAGTGAAGAAGTTAAAAACTTTAAGCTTAAAAAAAATATTGGAGAAAAAACTTTAAAAGCATTTGGGGTAGCTGGAATTTCTCGAAGTCTAAATAAACAGGAAATGGAAAAGGAGTTACTCCCTGTTTTTGAAAAAATCAGCCAGATTCCAACAGATTTCTTTCAATACAAAGTCTGCTCAACACTGGATTCCGCCCCGGATAAAGGCAATATCGGTTGGGCAACTGAATTGGCAGAACGTTTTTTCCCATCAGCAACTATTCCCATAATTATTGGAGCTCCTTTCCTTAATCGATTTGTGGTATTTGGAAATTTATTTGCCAGAATTGGTGAGGAAACCTACAGACTTGATCGCCATCCGGTTATGTCGAATCATCCAATTACTCCTATGCAGGAAAGTGATATTCGCAGACATCTGGCATTACAATCTGATAAAAAATGCCAGCTTTTTGATTTACATCATTTTGGATTAGAGGAAGAAAAAAGGAATGAAAAAATAGATGAGCTTTCTCACAACCTGGGAGATTTTTTGTTATTTGATACTTTTGATCAAAGCCATCTGGAAATAGCAGGATCCCTAATTTTTAAAATAAAGCAAAAAAAAACTCAGCTGTTAGTGGGTTCCTCAGGAATCAATTACGCTTTGGCCAAATATCTTCAAAATACAGGTACAATTAAAAAAGAAGATAAACCTCCAAAAGCAAATAAGGCGGCTCAAATTATAGTAGTAGCAGGAAGTTGTTCTCCAATCACTGCAAACCAATTGAATTATGCATCGGAAATGGGATTTAAGGAACTACAAATTGATGTCATTGACCTTTTAAATCATCCTGAAGAAGAAATTTCTAGTATTGTTGAAATAGCATCTCAATTACTCTCAGAAAATAAAAGCCTCACAATTTTTTCGGCTAAAGGACCTAAAGATAATTCCATAGCTAAGGTAAACCAATGGATGATTGAAAATGGAAATGACAATTCAGGTAAAATTATTGGGGAAGCATTAGGCAAAATTGTAAAAAAGCTTTTAGAAGAAAATGGAAAAATAAGAGTAGTTGCAGCTGGAGGAGATACTTCAGGATATCTAGCCAGACAATTGGAGATTTATGCCCTGGAAACCCTTTACCCAATCGCACCAGGGGCACCATTGTGTGTAGCCCATTCCCATAACCCGCAATTCGATGGGTTGGAAATTTCCCTGAAAGGTGGGCAAAACGGAAAAGAAAATTATTTCCAAGCCATATTGAATGGTCAATCTTAACTCATAAAATATTAAGCATAATCTAAAACACAAAAAAAATGACAAAAGTAACTATTGTTGGTGCAGGAGGAAAAATGGGTTGCAGACTTACGGACAATCTAAAAGATTCCAATTTTGACATGACTTACCTTGAAGTCAGTCCGGAAGGAATAGAAAGAGTAAAATCCAGAGGAGTGGAAGTTTCACAAGCCAAAGATGTAGTGCCAGAGGCTGATTATGTAATTTTCGCTGTTCCGGATATTGCCATCAAATCGGTCACTTCTAAAATTGTACCTATGATGAAACCTGGAGCAGTTGGAGTAAGTCTTGACCCAGCAGCACCATTAGCTGGACACCTTTTTGCCCGTGAAGATATTTCTTATTTCGCTTCGCATCCTTCTCATCCCTCAGTGTTCAATTGGGAGCCTAATGAAAAAGCACATCTCGATTATTTTGGAGGAATTTCCGCTAAGCAAAGTATTGTTTGTGCTTTAGTTCAGGGACCAGAAGAAGTGTATCAAGCAGCAGAAGAATTGGCCAAAATCATGTTTGCTCCTGTCACTGTTTCCCACAAAATCACTATTGAGCAAATGGGTATTTTGGAACCTGCACTTTCCGAGACTTTCGGTGCTGCAGTTGTTACTGTATTAAAAGAAGGAGTGGATAGAGTAGTAGAATTGGGAGTTCCCAAAGAAGCCGCTTATGATTTCTTTTTAGGACACATCAATATAGAATTGGCACTGCTTTTCAATCAATTACCAGGTGGCCAATTTTCCGATGCTGCTTTGAAAGCTATAAATATTGGAAAAGGTTTAATTTTCAGGGATAACTGGAAGGATGTATTTGAATCCAAAAGTGTAAAGGAACAGATTAATGCAATTACTTGATAAGGGAAAAAATATTCTCTGGATGGTTGGGGATGATCGTAATACTGAAAATGATGAAAGTTTTATATTAGCAATATATCCCTAGGTTAAACGCATCAAATTTTTAGATAGCTCTTAGAAGGAAGTTAGAACAGGTTTTAATAATTTTATTTTTTGAATTAAAAAATAAAATCGAGCCTCATAAGCTCCAAATAGTGTTTGAATATTTTCATGCGTTTAACCTAATATATCCCTTATGGCAGAAATTTCTCCTTAAATATTAGTAAATTGAAGTCAAAGAAATGGGTCTGCACCCAGTATAGGAGAGAGTTTGGAATTGGAAGAAATTAGTTGTGAGCTTTCAAAAAGCTTCAGTTTTTATAAAACGAGTAAATAGAAAATGATTTCGAAAGAAATTTTATACTATGGGAATGAAAAGCCTTTAAAACCTGCAAAGGATTTAAGGGCCGGCCCGTTTCGTATGCTTTATGAAAATGGCTTTTTGAGGTACATAAAATTGGGCAATTCTGAAGTACTGCGGATGATTTATTTTGCCCTTCGAGACCCAAACTGGGGTACTATCGAGGGAAGAATTGAATTTGAAAAAATTCAGGTTGGAGAAAAATCATTCTCTATTAATTACGAATGGCATTCTGAAAATTTTGCATTCCCATTTATATGGAGTTGTCAGTTGATAGGAAAAGAAAATGGGGAAATATCATTTGAAATTAAAGGCAAAGCATTAGCCAGTTTTAAAAAAAACAGAAGTGGATTTTGTATACTACATCCTATTACCGAATGCGCTGGAGAACCTTGTGAAGTAAAATTGGTTGATGGAAAAACCACTAAGGGAAAATTCCCAAAAAATATTAGTCCGCATCAGCCTTTTATTGATATGAAGGCTATTTCCTGGAAACCTGATAGCAAGACTGAGGTCATATTGGAGTTTCAGGGAGATACATTCGAAATGGAAGACCAGAGAAACTGGACGGATGATTCCTACAAAACCTATTGTACACCTTTAGGTTTACCCTTTCCTGAAGAACTCCAAAAAGGAGAAGAAGTTTATCAATCTATCAAACTAAAAATAGCATCCCAGTATTCTTTGCAAATTGAAGAAGAAAATCAAGTCATTGAACTCATTCCAGGTCCTGAAGATTATGGAGAAAATCCTAAAATTGGTTTAGAAAAATCAAGTACAGGTCAGGAACTTACCAAAAAAGACAATACTTTAATTAAGGCATTAAATTTTGATCATTTCCGAGCTGAAGTCGATTTAGAAAATGACAGTTGGAAAATAGTTTTAGTAGCAGCAGTTGCGGAAGCTAAAAAGCTGAAGTTGCCATTGGAACTCGTTTTATTCTTTAGTGATCATTTTGATAATGAATTAACTAAATTTTGTGCTGCTGCAACTAAAATTAGCCCAATTATTTCCCATATTCTGTTATTGCACAATGCTCATAAATCTACCCCAGAACCATTATTAGAAAAAGCAGTTGCTCATTTAAAATCAACTTTTCCGGAAGTTAAAATTGGTGCTGGAACTAATGCTTATTTCACAGAATTGAATCGGGAAAGAGTGAATGCTGAAAACCTAGATTTTGTGGCTTATTCCCTTAATCCGCAAGTTCATGCATTTGATAATGATTCTCTCACTGAAACACTGACAGCACAGGCTTATACAGTAAAAAGTACTAAGGCCTATTTTCCTAATAAAGACGTTTTTATTTCTCCAATTACCTTAAAACCAAGGTTTAATCCAAATGCAACTTCAGAGGAAATAGCTATTTCTCCTGATGTTTTACCAGACCAGGTCGATAAAAGACAGATGTCACTTTACGGAGCTGCCTGGACTATGGGAAGCCTGATTGAACTAAAAAAATCAGGGGTGAAAAGCATTACTTATTTTGAAATTTTTGGCTGGAGAGGAATTATGTTTGGGCAATTTGAGCCTGATTTAAGCGATCAATTTTATGCAAAAAAAGGAATGTTGTTTCCTTTATATCATATTTTAAAATTATTCCTTAAAAATAAAAAAGCCAGGTGGTTACCTTTAAAAGCTTCCCATCCTTTGAAAGCTAAAGGAATTATTTTTAAAACAGGTAGTTCCCGAGATGAATTGCTGGTGTCTAACTATAGTGGAACGGAAATTTCTGTTCAATTAGAATTAAAAGAAGAAAATTGTTGGATTGGTTTTTTGGATGAAAATAATGTAAAAGATGCGTGGAAAGATCCTGATTTTTTTGAAAAACTTACTCTAAATAAATACGAAAACTCAAACAAATGCTTAACCTTAAAAATTAAGCCCTATGGGATTGCCTATGGAAAAATATGAAAATGATATTAAACTAAAACTGACCAACATAACCAAAATTTTCCCTGGGGTTGTTGCCCTCGATGATGTAAGCCTGGAACTGAAAACTGGAGAAGTTCATGCCCTTTGTGGAGAAAATGGTGCTGGGAAAAGTACGCTAATGAATGTACTTTCAGGTAATCATCAACCAGATGAAGGGGCGGTTATTTTAAGAGGTGATAAAGTGGATGTTCCTAATCAGCTGGTTGCTCAAAAGCTGGGTATTGGTATTGTTTATCAGGAAAGAAGTCTGGTCAATGACCTTTCTGTGGCTGAAAATATTTATGCTGGAAATCAACCTACCAATCGCTGGGGAATCATAAATTTCAAAAAACTTTTTGCCCAGGCAAAAGTATTGTTAGCAAAATTGGGCATGGCAGATATTGACCCTAAAACTAAACTGGAATACCTTTCTCCTGGAAAACAGCAAATGGTAGAAATTGCCAAAGCACTTTCCCAAAATCCGGAGATTCTTATTCTGGACGAACCCACTGCCTCCATCTCGGAAACTGATGCAAAAGTTTTGTTTCAAATTATTCATTCACTCACTCAAGAAGGTGTCGCTGTGATTTACATTTCCCATAGAATGTCGGAGATTTTTCAAATTGCTGATCGTGTTTCAATCCTGAAAGATGGAAAATATCAAGGAACAAGGATAATGAGTGAAATTTCTGTGGATGATATTATCCGACTGATGGTAGGCAGAGATTTGGTGAAACAGGACTATCAAAGCCATGTAGGTGAAGAGGTCATTCTAAAAGCTGAAAATTTCAATGGTCCAGACTTTCTTAATATCTCATTTGAATTGAAAAAAGGAGAAGTTCTAGGATTGGCTGGTTTGGTTGGAGCCGGACGAACGGAATTGGCCAGGGCAATTTTTGGTGTAGATAAAAAATATGAAGGTGAGCTAACCCTCAATCAAAATCCAGTGAAAATTAATCATCCTATGGATGCCATGAAATTGGGAATTGGTTATTTACCCGAACACAGAAAGGAACAAGGTTTATTTTTGGAAATGACAGTTGAGGAAAACATTGTAGCTACTAATTTGGATGTAGCTGTGGAAAATAAATTGTTGCAGTTTTCAAAAATCAGTGATGTTGCCAATTCTTACATTCAGAAACTGGGGATTAAAACACCAGATTCTAAACAGAAAGTAGTGAACCTTAGTGGGGGAAATCAACAAAAAATTGTATTGGCCAAATGGCTTTTGCTCAACCCAAAAGTACTCATTGTAGATGAGCCAACTCATGGTGTAGATGTAGGAGCAAAGGCAGAAATCTATGCCATTTTGAAAGAACTCACTGAAAAAGGGACTTCTATTATCATGATTTCTTCTGAATTGCCCGAATTGCTTAGCCTGAGTGATAGAATACTGGTATTATGTAATGGCAATCTGACCGCAGAATTACCAAAAGAGGATTTTTCGGAGGAAAAAATTATGCATTTTGCTTCAGGTACTAAAAATATGTTTAACAAAAATTCAGAGAAAATAGGGCAACCTGTTTCTGCAAATTAAAAATGAAACTATCTCTTAAACTTTTACAAGACCGGGTAATTACCCTTTCTATTACTATTGCTGTGCTTATTATCATTAGCAGTATTATTTGGCCCAATACTTTCCCAACTTTCGATAATTTTTCCCTCGTATTGCTCAATTTATCTATAGAAACTATTGTAGCAGTAGGCATGATGATCCTTATGATCTCCGGTTCATTTGATCTTTCTGTAGGTTCGGTAGTGGCTTTTGCTGGCGGGTTTACTGCCTACCTCATGTATTACTGGGGAGTTTATGTTCCTGTTGCGATTATAGCCGGAATAGGAGTTTCCATTCTCATCGGCTTTATAAATGGGTTTTTAGTAGCAAGAGTGGGAATTAATCCACTCATTCAAACACTTGCCATGATGGGCATTATCCGTGGACTTGCTTTAATGGTAAGTGGAGCAGGAATCCAGAATTTCCCCGAATCATTTAACGTAATCGGTCAGACTAAAATTTTGGGTTTTCAAACCCCAGTCTGGTTCATGCTAATCATTGTTGCTCTATTTGCTTTTCTAGTGGCTAAAACTACTTTTTTTAGGAAATACTATTACATAGGTGGGAATGAAAAAGCAGCAAAACTCTCCGGAATTAGAGTAGAGAAAATGAAAATCTATTCTTTCATCCTGATTTCTAGTCTGGCGGGATTTGCCGGAATATTACTTTCATCACGATTAGGAGCAGCCATGTCTACTTCTGGTCAGGGAATGGAGCTGAGAGTGATTACCGCAGTAATTTTGGGTGGAGCGAGTTTACTTGGTGGTCAGGGAAAAATTCTTGGAGCAATGCTAGGAACGATATTTATGGGGCTCATCAGCAATGTTATGATCCTGGCAAGAGTTTCAGGTTACTGGCAACAAATTATCCTGGGTCTAATCCTGATTCTCGCTGTGGTAATTGATATTATCTTAAAGAAAAATGTAGGAATTGCTCCAAAAAAATATTTAAAAAAGGCAGTGAATTAGTGGAGGGGGAAAATAAAAAATTGATTAAAGATAAAAATTAAAAATACTGAAAATGAAAACTTATCGAAAACAACTTCTTTTAATTTTATGCACTTTGCTCACTCTGGGAATTTATAGTTGCGATCCTTCAAAAGGCGCCTATTATAAAGAAAAAAAAGCTGAAGAGGAAGCCAGTGTTCCGGTAAATCCAGATGAAGAATATATCATGATTACCACCATTGTGAATTTCCCAATGTATGTCAATCATGATCAGGCAGCATTTATTAAATGGGGAAAAAGAAGAGGCGTTCGTACCACTGTTTTAGGACCATCCGAATGGGATGTGGCTTCACAGATTTCATTTATTGAGCAGGTAATTCCTTCTAAACCAGCGGGTTTGCTAATAAACGGAACCGATCCAGCCATTGCCAATGCTATCAACATGGCAGTGGATGCTGGAATTCCAACAGTTGTTTATGATTCAGATATTGTGAATAGTAAAAGACATGCTTTTTTAGGTACTGACTGGTATGAAATCGGGCGATGGCAAGGGGAAGCCATGGTGGAAATGATTGGTGGAAAAGGGCAAATTGCCTACATGGGTATCATTGGTTTAGCCAATATGGAAGCCGGTTTTCAGGGTTTGCTGGATGTATTGAAAGATTACCCTGAAATAGAAGTAGTAGGCAAATACGATGACAAAGCCAATGTGGAAGAAGCGGCCAGAATTACCTCCGATTTAATAAGTGCCAATCCTGATTTAGTGGGAATTTGTGGATTTGATGCCATGAGCGGTCCTGGAATTGGTCTGGCAGTAAAAGAGGCTGGCAAAGTGGGAAAAATAAAAATCACTACTGTAGATACCGAACCAGAACATTTGAAATTGGTTAGGGATGGTGTAATACAAACCTTGGTAGGTCAGAAAAGAGAACTGTTTACCTGGTATGGTGCACAGTTCTTATACGATATGGTACACAAACCAAATACCCTTTCTGGTGATGACGAAAAGGCAGGAATCACGAATATTCCCTTCTCAGTAAATACAGGGCTTTTTAAAATTGACAAAACCAATATTGATTTGTTTGAATCGCCTAATTAAAGAGTGATTTTTATGCTTGAAGGGAAATTGAAATATAATTTTTTAGAAAAGCCTTTTCTTCAAGAAGCTGAGGTATTTTTATAAAATCAGTATTGAAATTCAAATAATAAGTGAATTTCAATACTGATTTTCCTTTTATTACAAACTTAATACTCCTCTTGCACCAATTGTTGTTCTTCTTCTGGCAATTCTTCTTCCTCCTCCGATTTTTGTTCTTTGATGGCCCGTTCTACTTCTTCCCTGCTTGGTTTTTTACCACTGATCAACCATTCGAATCCGACTTTCGTCATATTTCCGGTAGAAAGTAACATGGGCAACATTACCAAAGTGAGTAAGGTAGCCAGACTTATTCCGTAGGCAATGGAAATCGCCATTGGAATTAAGAATTGCGCCTGTCTGCTGGTTTCAAAAATTAATGGAGTAAGCCCTGCAACGGTTGTAATGGTAGTTAGGAAAATTGCTCTGAACCTTGATTTTCCAGCTTCATGAAGGGCTTTTTCGAATGGCATTCCTTCTCTGAGGTAACCATTAAACTTTTCTATAAGCACAAGTCCATCATTTACCACAATTCCGATAAGGGCAATAATTCCCAGAAAAGAAAGAATATTAACCGGAAAACCGTGAATCCAGTGCCCCCAGGCTACACCAATTAAACTAAAAGGCACCATTAGCAAGAGTAGCAGTGGCTGACTAAACGATCTGAAAGTAAATGCAATCACTACGAAAATAAGGAAGACAACTATTGGTAAAACCAGTCCGGCAGAACCCGTAACTTTATTGGCTTCCCGATTCTGCCCTTCAAACAAAGCAGTTACACTAGGATATTGGGCATTGATTACAGGCAACATTTTAGCTTTAATTTCCTGCTGAATATCAGGCCCGGAATCTACACCAGGATTTTTCAAATCGGCATCTATTCTAATTTCCCTTTTTCCATCCAGGTGATTGATAGAAATTTCCCCCCTTTCAATTTTATAATCAGCAATTTCACTTAGATGAACCCGTTGCCCGCTTGGACTTACTACCCGCATATCATCTAGATTTTTTATGGAAGATCGCTGGTCTTTGTTGTACCTTACCCAAACCCTGATTTCATCTCGTCTTCTCTGAAAACGCTGTGCCTGATATCCGAAAAACCCGCTTCTTACCTGATTGATCACATTGTTCAATTGAAAACCCATGGCATAAGCATTGTCTTTAAGGGTTACTTTTATTTCCTTAATACCAGCCGGGTCATTATCTGCCAAATCTTTTAAGGCTGGATTTTTCGATAATTCTTCCTTCAAATATTCTTTTGCAGCCTTTAGTTCAGAGATATTACTTCCAAGTAAAGAGACGGAAACAGGTTTTCCACCAAAATTACTTCCTGAACCAAATTCTACACTTTCAGCACCCTGAAGTTCACCCACTTTATCATTGATGGCAGTGGCTATGGCAAAGGATGGAAAATTTCTTTCTTCTCCGGGAAGTAGGTTGATCATGAGTGAAGCATTCGATGTACCTGGTCCAATGTTCCGGATAATGTTTTCAATTACATCAACATTTCCTTCTTGCCTTGCAGTAAAATCCTTATTTACTTCCCAGGCAGCCGCTTCAATCACTGTAATTAGGGAATCGGTAATTGTTTCATTTGTTCCCTGAGGCATTTTTAAAGTAATGGCTACCCGGTCGCTGGCAATATTTGGAAAGAAGGCAACCCTGATAATTCCTCCTGATATTGCTCCAATTGTCACTAAAAGCAGAGCAACCGGGATAGCGAAACCTAGTAATTTATTTTGAAGGAAAAATTTAAGGTAGGGAGCGTAAAGTTTGTCTCTCATCCAGCAAATAAGCTGATCGGCATATTTATTAAACCAATAAGTTTTTTGTTCACTGGTAAGTGCTTTTGAATGGGCAATGTGGGCTGGCAAAATAATTAGTGCTTCAATTAAGGAAACACTTAGTGTCAAAATTACCACAACAGCTACTTCGGAGAAAAATTCTCCAATCCTTCCATCTAAAAAGAAAAAAGTGGAAAAGGCAATAAGTGTGGTAAGAATTGCGGAGGTGATTGGAGGAATAACTTCCAAAGTTCCATCAATAGCTGCTCTTATGGCAGATTTTCCTTTTTCGTAATGGAAATAAATATTTTCCGCGATTACAATACCATCATCTACCAAAATTCCAATTACGATGATCATCCCAAAAAGGGACAAAACATTGATTGTTACGCCCAGAAAACCAGCAAAAATGTACATACCGAAAAAGGAGATGGGCAATCCAAAAGCTACCCAGAATGCCAACCTCGGTTTAAGGAATAAAGCCAAGAATAACAAAACCAGAAGAATTCCCTGTCCTCCATTTTCCATTAAAAGCTTTGTTCTTTGCACAATGGTAATGGAAGAATCCCTTGTAATATCAAGCTTTACATTCTGATGAGTATCATTAAATTGATTAATATATTCCTTTGTTTTATCTGCCACCGTAATTAGATCTTCCGAGTTGGTGGTACTCACTGTAACCTTTACCGAAGATTTTCCATTAAAATAGGATCTTTCAGGTGTTTCCGACCATCTGTCTCTTACTTCAGCAATATCGCTTAATCTTACCAAATTACCTTTCTGATCCGCCTTCACCACAATATGATCCAATTCATCGCCATGGTAAACCCGATTACTTACCCGAATCAGGTATTCTTCATAAGCCGTTTTAATTGACCCTCCGGTAACCAGAATATTAGTACTGGTTATGGCATTTGCCACTTCCTGAAAAGTAAGATTATAAGCCCTGAGTTTACTTTCATCTACTGCAATTTCAATTTCTTCAGCCGGAAAACCTGATATTTCCACCTGAGAAATTCCATCAATTCCCCGCAAATCGGTTTCTACCTCTCTTGCAATAGTTTTAAGGGATTTTAAAGGAACATTTTCCCCACTTAAGGCAATGGAAACGGCTTCTGTTCGAAAAATTTCCTTGGAAATTACCGGAGGTTCCATGCCTACCGGAAAGGAAGGAACTTTATCTACCGCATTTTTGATATCAGCAAGCACTACATCAATATCATAACCTTTAATTATTTCCACCCGGATACTTGCTGAATTTTCCGAAGAGGTGGAGGTAAATCGATCTACTCCAATAAGCCCTCTTATGTTATCTTCAATTTTCAGAACAATTCCTTCTTCCATCTCTTCAGGAGAAGCACCCGGATAATTCACACTTATATTAATATTTCGGGATTCATTTAATGGGAAGTAAGAAGATTTTAAGGCAGATAAGCCAGCGATTCCCAGTACCACAATAGCGAGTATAACTACATTTCCAGCTACAGGATATTTAATGAAATGAGCAATAATTTTCTTCATGCGTTTATTTTTTTTGTATGCCCAGTGTTGTTGATTTTTTGCAGTAAAAAATGGCCAATAATTATTGAGCTGGTTGGTATATGTTCACTTCCATTCCGGAATAGCCTCCCGGGACAGGTCTGTTAACAAGCTGGTCCCCATCTTTCAGTCCTCTCACAATAACAGATTTTTGCTTGGAATAAATCTGCTCAATGTCTACCAATTCAAGTTTTTTATCTTTTACTATATAAAGCTTTGAGCCTTCAACCAATAAATTTCTTGCTACTTCAGTAGAATTTTCAACCGGATTTCCTTCGATCACTGCTTCCAGGTACATTCCTTCTCTTAAATCTTTTCCTGTTAATTGAATAAAAACCTTTACTGTTTGTGTGGCTAAATCAATTTTTCCATTTATTCTTGAAATTTTCCCTTCCCATTGGTGTTCTTTAAAACCCGGTTCTCTCACCTTCACTTTCTTCCCAATTTCCAAAGAAGACATTAATGCTTTCCCGACAGATACTTCCATTTCATAAGCCGAAGTACTAATAAATTCGCCCAATTTCTGCCCTTGTCGAATCAAAGTTCCCGGAGTAAGCACACCATCAGTAACCACACCTGAAAATGGAGCCGTCAGGGTATATTTCTGATAGATAATTTCCATATTTTTGGTATTATAATAAGAAGTATAGATATTTCTGGCAGTAATAAAAGTTCTTTCTTTTTCCGATTGAGGGGTGGGCAATTCAGGAACAGGTTTTTCCAAATCAAAATCTCTCAGGTAAGTAGCCCAGCTATCGAATGACTCAGGATAATCCAATTTTAAATCTGCCATTATTGCATTAATTAGATTTTGGAGATTACTCTTTTGCGCCATCAGGTTAGCATAATGATCATTGCTTCTGATTTTTACCATCACCTGACCCTGACTAAAATAAATACCTGGTTTAAATTCTTTACCAGTTTTTTCCATTACTCCCTGAACTTCAGAAAATAATTCAATTTTATTTTTAGCGACTAATGATCCACTTTCAATTACCAATACCGGCACATTGCTATTGACTACTTTTTCCACAAAAACAGTTTGCAAAACGGTTTCAGGTTGAGGTCTACTTGGCTTTTTGGTTTCCTTCAGTTTGGTGAAACCGAAAAATCCTAAAACTAAAACCACAATCCCAATTCCTATAGTGATGTACTTTCTCATGTTTATTTTTTGTATCGATTTAATTATTTAGTGTTTATGCCGACTCAAATGATTAATTTGAAACCTTTTCAATATTGTTGTTTACTTTTTGCATTACTTTAATTACAGTTTCAATTTCTTCTTCTGAAATGCCTTCCTGGATATAAGCCACTACCTTCTTAAGAATAGGGGCAGCTTTACCCAATATTGCACGTCCGTGTGGGGTGATGAAAATATGGTTTATTCTCCCATCAATTTTCGAAGGAGTTCTTTCAACCAAATTTTTCTTTTCCATGGTAGTAATAAGCCTGGCAAGAGATGCCTTATCTCTATTGGTGAGAAATGCCAGATTTTGTTGAGGTTGTCCGTCCTGCTCATTCAACCTTTTAAGCAGAATTAACTGGACTTTTGTTAGCTCGATACCTTCCAGATTGAGGAAGTCTCCTATAAAGTAATCCAAAACTTTCATTGTTCTTCCCATCCAGGGAAGTAAAGTGTGTTCCAGATTGAGGATGTCTTCCTTTTTTTCCATAAGGTAAAATAAATCTTAGCGGCAAAGATAGACAATTAAAAGAAGTAGTTGCATATGCAATTAAATAATCTGACGAATTGGGTAATTTATTCAACCAACCTGAAATAAGGAACAACCAAATGGGTTAAATGTTCAATAAAAATGAGATGTAGGTAAATTAAAATGATACTGCTCGGCAGAAGTTGCATTACTCCTGTAAAGGCTTGTTTTTCGTTGTTGGGAAATCCTGTAATAATAATTCAACTTTGCGAAGATTGAATAGCTGAAGATTTAGCCTTAAAAAATAAGTTTCACTTCATTATAAAAGACAAACATTCCTTATTAAATTTTAAGGAATGTTGTTTGTCTTTAATTTAGAGTTTTCAATTTTAAAATAATGAATTATGAAATGGTTTAGAAATACTTCCTATATACTGTGGGTCTGTGTTATTTTTTTTATTCTTGTTTCATACAATCTGCCTGTTAGTGGACAAAAGTTGTCTTTTGGTCCAAAGTTTGGTCTATATGGAAGCAAAGAACATGGAAGTGCACAATGTGATAGCATCATGGTAAAGGCACAAAGTTCTGGTGGAAATCTTGAACATCCTTTTATTGGTATTTTTGTGGATTACAAAGTTTCCAAAAGGTTTGCTGTAAGAACTGATATAAATTATTTTACAAGATATACAAGTTATTCTATTTATAACCATGATGATCCCTTAGGATTAAAACTTGGACAACCAATAGTGAAATCGGGTGTGGTCGCACCAACGACTATTGATGTCCAATTAGGTGTAGGGTTTTATCCGATAAAGGGATTTCAGGTATTTGCCAATGTAGCACCTAATTTCAATTTTAGCTATGAAGAACCTTATAATGATGTAACCAGAAGGTCGCACGGAGTAGAGGAGGTTTTAAATGTTGTGGATGAAACGCCAAAAAATTTAACCTGGCATTATAACTTTGGGTGCAGGTTAGATGTTTGGCGGTTTAATTTCGAGTTAAATTATCAGCAAATGCTTTCTAATTCCATGACTAATCCTATAGAAATTTGGGGGAAGTCTTATCCGTTTGAAACAACCTCAAAAATGGTTTCAGTCAGTATTGCTTATCGACTTTACAGTTTCAAAATTGGAAAGAAACAGGAAGTTGAATAAGTGGTTAATC
>JAHQVQ010000071.1 GCA_019634305.1 Flammeovirgaceae bacterium
AGGGAAGCCCCTAACTACAGTAGAAAAAACTAAAGATAAATTTTCTTTAAAAATGAGCCAGGTAAATTTCGTTTTATCTGGCTTTTTCTTTTACCCAAGTATCAAAATTCCAAGAATAGCTAAAATAAAATAAGGCACCAGAGTAGCTGCTCCTTCGTAATCTTTGGCCAACCTTTGCCCGAAAAATAGCATTACGATACTAAGTGCTGATAATTGAGCTCCGATTAGGGCTAAACCGCTGGATTCTGTGAAGAGGATAAATATTACTCCAATGGCTGAAAGTAAGCCTGCGGAAATTTCAAAAATGGTAATTACAAATAAAAGGATGGGGACTTGCCCTTTTAATGGGCTTTTTTCAAAATGACCTTTTAGCCAGTCAAAATTGCCTTTCCAGTCAAATACTTTATCCATGCCTGATTGAAGAAATAAAATGGCTAAAAGTGTTGAAGTCAGCACTTGTGCAGAGGTTTCTCCTTTTAGTAAATCTGACAGGTTTATGATTAAAAAATCCATGATAAGGTGCTAAAGTTGTTTGTAAGTTGAAGTTTTAAAATAAAGTTGTCTAAAGTAAAACCTTTCGGCTGCGAATGGTAGATTTTGTTTTATGCTTCCAGTAGCGACTGCCCGGTCAACTTTTTCTCAAATAATAATCCACTATTATCGTCAAAATTGAATCGCCTAAACCCAAATCTATTCATTCTCACTATGAAATCCCTTACTTTAGTTAGGCAACTTCTTCAAAAGTATTAAAAGCAAAATGAAATGGGCTAAGTACTAAAGCAAATTTAAACTATATTTAAATTTGCTTTAGTACTTATATAATGTAAAATTAGATTTCTTGGATAGTCTCTCCCTTTAGCCAACCCACATTGCCATCACTTAGTTTGATTTTTTTCCAACCCTCCTTTATTTCCATCACTTTCACTTTTGTTCCTTCATGAATTACAAATAATCTCGTTCCGTTATCATCAGGCATACTTTTTACCGTAACACTAGGCTCAAAAACGATAGCTTCCAGGTTTTCATTTGCAAATTTTTTCTGTTGATATGCAAAAATGAAAGTAGTTCCACATAAAATAAAAAACACCAAAGTCGCCCAAATGGCAATTCTTTTTATTTGAAGATCATAAAGGAATAAAAATATAGAAAGTGCAGCCAAAAACACCACGAAAGTAACCATACTAATAATTGACCATACATTTGAAGAAAGAGAATTGATAAAGGATTTATACCATTTTGCCACAGACAATTCTGGTAATTTATCAAACTTATCTACTGTATTTTCCTGAGCTAATGATAAATTAAAAAGCAAATCTTCCTGATCAGGATCTAAATTTTTTGCCCTTTCATAATTTAGAATGGCGGCTGCAAAATTCTCAGACTTGAAATAGGCATTCCCCAAATTATAATACAATTCAAAAGCCTCAAATCCCTGATTGACTATTTCTTCGTAAGTGGTAATCGCTTCCTGATATTGACCAGCATTATAAGCATCTTCAGCTTCTTTCAATTCTTTTGAAAAATCAGCTGCAGTTGCTAATATATTCATCAATAAAAACAGATTTAAAAAGAATATTTTTTTCATTTTTTTAGAATTCCTAAACCACCAAATTTTTACCATTGTCAGGTTCTTTTACCAAAATTTAATCGACTTAAACTTTAGCCGTAACTCTTCCTTTTATTTTATTTTCTAGTTCACTAATTAAATCTATAGCTTGATTATAATCCTTGTCCATTGCTCCTGAGCCTCCAGATGGAGAAAACTGGGCAAATTCGCAATCATTCATAAAAGCTATAAATTTATCTGTCAGAACTTCTCCTACTTCCCGTGCTTGTAATTGCCCCTTTACATTTTCCTTACTCAATTCAGATAAAGGCATATTCAGTTTATCACCAATATAGCCCCACATGGCATTAAGTAACTCTTTATAAAATGGATCTTTTTTTCCTTCCTTTAAAAATAACTCTGCTTGCTTTAATCGCTTTTTAGCCATTTTTCCAGCTTTTTTGTTCTTCACAAGAGTAATGTCTGATTCCTGCTTTCTTTTTTGTTTTATGAAGATAAAAGCTAATAAAAACAGGCTAGTAGAAGCAATATAAACCACTTTAAAAGCTGTAGAACCAAATAAATATGTATCTTGCTTTTCGAGCTCAAAATCATTGGTTTTAATATATCGGATATCACTCCCAATCATTTTTACATTTTCCCTTGTAGTCCCTGGAATTGAAAGCTCTGCTACTTCGTCATTTTCTCCTTTTTCTATATGTATTTTAAATTCTTCTGAAGTGATAGTCTGATATTTTTGGTTATCAGGATTGAAATAGGAAAACTTTACCGGGGGAATGGTGTAATCTCCATGATGCCTGGGGATCATCAGATATTCAAAAGTTTTTGTTCCGGAAACTCCTGATGAAGAGGGTTTCAAATTGTTTTGAACTTTTGGGTCATAGACTTCAAAATCTGCAGGAAATTCAATTTTCAGAGGCTCCAAAAATTTAAGCGTTCCATTTCCTGAAACATTTACTTTAAGGGTAATCGGGTCATTTGAAGTGGCATTTAGTTTATCAATAGAAGTTGTCATATTTAAACCTCCTACTGCTCCAGTGAAAGTACTTGGTCTGGTGTTGATTGGCAAAGGCTTCACTTTTATGGTAACCTTTGGACTAAATACAGTCTTTTTTAACTCCACACTTGAAGAACCGAAAAAATCATCGAATGGGCTATTACTTCTCCTTCTGGATTTCACCCTCACCACACAACCTAATTCAGCAGGATCAATAACCAGATCACCTGATCTTTGAGGAAATAAAATGGAGCTTTTTAAAACACCCACATTATAAACCTCCCCATTATAAACTTCCCTTTGTATCGAAATCTGATTTGGCAAGTCCAAATCTTCACTCCAAAAACCGTTGTAGGCTGGAAACTTGGTGTTTTCAAATCCTGCCAGATTTACTCTTGTATATATTTTTATTGTTGCCTGAACATGCTCTCCCTGAAAAACTTCTTTATCGGAAACAATTACTCTCACGAAAAGATCACTATCTGAAATTTGACCATTCTGAGAATTTGCACTACTTTGATTTTGTTGTCCCTGTCTGGCTTTTGCCACTTCAATTGTTGGACTATTAGAAGCGTATTTTTTTCCTTTTACTTCAATTGTGGCTGCTGGAAGTGTGTATTTCCCTTCCTTGGTAGCCTGTAAAATAAAAACATAAGAGTAGGAAACACTTTGGGTCATTTTCCCATTAATGATCTGCACACTACTACTTGTGGACAAGTTTGGGCCAGATAAGACAGAAAAGGCTTTAAGATCACCATGCTTAAAGTTTTCACCTTCTGCATTTACTTCATAAACTAGACGAAATCTATCGCCATTGGCAACAGCAGTTGGTGCAGTGGCTGTAAAACTCACATCTTGTCCAACTACTGTATTGGTTATGAATACTATAAAAATAATTTGAATTAAAAACTTCATTTTTTTCAAGTTTGGAAAATCACCAATTCTTACTTCATTTTGATGCTACCAGTCTTTTTTGATTTTTACAGGATTCCCCTTCATTTTTTTCTTCTTCATATCATTTTGCAATTGCTGCTCCTGATTTTGTAAAGCTTCCAATAACCTTTGTGCGTCTTCTTTGGAAATTCCCTGTTTTTGAGGTGCCTGTCCCTGCTGTGGAGGTTGCTCATCTCCTTGTTGCTGCTGCTGTTGGTTCTGTTGATCTTTTTGTTCCTGATCTTGCTGTTCCTGATTCTGTTGATCCTGGTTCTCCTGACCTTTATTTTCCTGGTCTTTATTCTCTTGGTTTTCCTTGTTTTCCTGATCTTTCTGGTCCTTATTCTGATTATCCTGGTTGTTCTGATCTTGTTGATTTTGCTGCTGTTGTTGTTCCTCTTTTAACTTTTCCATGGCATAAGCTAAATTGTATCTTGTTTCCTCATCAGAAGGATTATTCCGAAGGGCATTTTTATAGGCTTCTACACTTTCCTTATATTTCTGAGTTTTCAATAAACTATTTCCCAAATTATGATAAGCATTCGCTAATTGATTTTTATCTGAGGAAGTATTGGCCAACATTTCAAATTGTTCAGCTGCTTCTTCATATTTTTCCTTTTTATAAAGCGCATCACCCAAATTGAAAGCAGCTTCATAAGAATCCTGATTTTCTTCAATTCCTTTCAAATAGGCTTCCTGTGCTTTCTCAAAGTTTTCCTGGGCATAATACTCATTACCCTCACGAATGTATTTCCGCTCACCTTGTGCTGAAGTCAATTGATAAAAACCTACAATAACGATAGTCAGAAAAATATTTTTCATGGTTAGGTACAGGTTTAAACCTTATATTTAAAAATATTGATTTTGCTCATCCATTTATTTTTTCTCGGCAAAATCAAAAATTCAACTAATAAAAAGAAAAGTGCTAAGCTGATAAAAATAGGGAATCCATCTTCATAATCTGAATAAAGTTTCGACTCAAATTCTTTTTTCTCCAGCTCATTTATTTTATCAAACAAAATATTTAATCCAGTTCCTGAATTAGTCGCCCGGATAAATGTTCCATTTCCAGCCTGGGCTACCTGCTTGAGCATGTTTTCATTTAGTTTGGTTACAATCACATTTCCCTGCCTATCCTTTCGGAAATCTTTTTGCCCATAACTGTTATAAACCGGAATCGGAGCTCCTTTTACCTGACCCATTCCAATGGTATTTACAATTATTCCTGCTTCGGCTGCATTTTTGGCCATTTCCAATGCATCATCTTCATGGTTCTCCCCATCAGTAATTACAATTAAAGCCTTATTTTTAGATTCATCTTTACTAAAAGAATTCATTCCTAGCGCTATAGCTTTTCCAATAGCTGTTCCCTGAACTGGGACAATATTGGTTTTCACACTTCTCAAGAACATTCTTGCCGCAGAATAATCGGTAGTGATAGGCAACTGGGTATAGGCATCTCCGGCAAATACAATGAGTCCCAGCTTATCGTTGTGCAACCTTTTCACCAACTGGGCAATGGCCTGCTTCGCCTTCTCTAATCTATTTGGGCGAATATCTTCAGCCAACATACTATTGGATACATCGATGGCAATGATAATTTCTACTCCCTTCCTTTTCACTATTTCCATTTTAGAGCCTACCTGAGGATTGGCTATTCCTAAAGTTAAGCAAAGGACAGATAGAATGATAAATAGATTTTTCCAGACAGGCCTAGTTCGGGAATATTCGGGCATTAATTGCTTAATCACAGAAAGACTTCCCAGTGATTTAATCGCTTTTTTCCTCATTCTCCCCACTACCCAAAAAAGAAGCACCAAAACTGGAATTAGCATTAATCCATATAAAAAATCACTATGCTCGAATCTGAACATTTTATAAACACCTTTTAAATTTTAAACAATTCTCAAAAACGCCTGGTTTGTCAACCACGACTCTTCAATTCTATACATATGAAAGTGATCATGCATCATCACATGTCTTAAAAAGATATAAGGATTAAATGGTTCGTATTCTGGATGAATCACTTTTTTTTGCCATACCTGCTCATCAAAATCAGCAACTATTTCCAAAAGTTCCTCTCTAAATTCAGTAAACTTTGCCACTGTTTCTTTTAAGGGTAATTCCATCAAAAAATCATCTGCCACATTTGTTCCAGGCAAATAAGGTTTCACTTCTGGCTTTTCCTCATCCCGAAACTTTATAAACCTGGCATTTATCATTTGCTGAACATCCACCAAATGGCAAGCATGCTCATGAATACTCCATTTACCTTTTATTCTTCTTTCTTTTAATAATCCTTCAGGAATTTCCTTCAGCATATTTTCAAGAAACAAAGGACCATCTTTCAAGTTCTTTTTTATAGGCTCAATGTCTGTCATTTTCTTAGGGAATAGTTCTTAAAATTGTACTCCTTAATGTAATTTCCATTAATAATAAAATGGCGGCTAATAAGGCAAAAGGTAAAAACTCTTCCTTCTTTTTGCTGAACTCGGTAACATCAATTTTGGATTTTTCCAACTGATCTATTTCCTGATATATCTTTTTTAAAGATTCATTATCTGTTGCCCTAAAATATTGTCCACCAGTCATTTCGGCAATTTTTTGCAAGGCATCTTCATCAATTTCCACTTCTACATTTTTATATTGCATTCCGAATCTTGTTTGCACTGGCATGGGTGCTACACCATTGGTTCCCATACCTACTGTATAAACCCTTATGTCAAATTCATCAGCAAT
>JAHQVQ010000072.1 GCA_019634305.1 Flammeovirgaceae bacterium
CACCAAATGGTTCTGGCAAGTAGTTCATTTCAAGGCACACGGTGCACGACAAACTTCCCTATTAGGCTGCAATTTAATGTTGGAGTGTCTACCTTTGTTCGGACAAATAATTATAACCTATAAGTCTTATATTCAATATCATCCAGGAAGCTTTATTTATTCAATAAAATTTTCCTTTCTATTTTTTCATTTTTAGTAGCAATGTTTAGCAAATAAGTTCCAGAGGATAAATCTTTTGCATCCCAGGTAACATTATGTATACCTGAAGTCATTGATTTGTTCAATAGTGTTTCCACCTTTTTACCAGACATATCGAAAATCTCAATACTAATTTTTTCCTTTTCCTTTAATTCAAAGCTTATTTTTATTTCCCCATCAGTAGGATTTGGGTAAGCAACTACTGATTGAGCCAAGGCCGATTTTGAGACTAAATTTTTCTTTTCAATTTCTGGTCCTTTGCCTTTTTTGGTTTTCACAAAAATGACACTTTCTTTTCCCTTTGCTCCAAACTTTTCAACTGCTTTTTCTCCTTTTATTACCTCCATACTGGCTATTTTATTTGGATCCAGGGCCTCTAAAGATTTTTGGGTACTTTCGAATCCATCAATAAAAATGATTACATCTTCCGAATCTCCTAACCCTTTGATTCTGATTTGACTATCACTTTCAAGGTTAATTCTTTTGACACTATCTGAATCAGCATATCCCTTGATTTTTAATTTGGTTTTAGCCTTTGCTTTTTCCTTACGCTCTTTTAAAGTTTTTGTGGTAATTATAACTACCCCATTCTTTCCTTTTTCTCCGTATTTGGCAATAGCCGCCTCATCTTTAAGTACATACATTTCTTTTATTGAATGCGGTTCCAAATCTTTAACTACTTTATCATTTGTTTGCAGCACCCTTCCATCAATAACAAAAAGAGGATTTTTACCTCCATTAGTTGATCTAATTTTTAGTTTTGAATCATGATAATTACCAGTATGAATACTATCTGAATCAACAAAATTTTCGACTTTTACACCAGTCTTTGTCTTCGCTTTTTCTTTAGGCTCTTTAATATTTTTAGTAGTGATTATTATTACTCCATTCTTTCCTTTTTCTCCATATCTGGCAATAGCCGCTTCATCTTTTAGTACTTCTATGCGTTTTATTGAATTCGGATCTAAATCTTTAACTACTTTATCATTTGTTTGCAGCACCCTTCCATCAATAACAAAAAGAGGATTTTTACCTCCATTAGTTGATCTAATTTTTAGTTTTTTTGTAGAATCTTCGAAAGAGAAGCCTTGATCAAAATCCTTTTTCACACTTATATGGATTAAATTTTCTATTGAAGAATGATCAAGTTTTTCATGAATAACCCATTTCAAACTATCACCTGAAGGATTGAATTTTCCATCCTTTTGCATAAAATCTTCCCTAACGATTTCCCCATCTTTCAAATGCATCACTTTCACTTCATGCACATTGACAAGGAAGTCATTTTCAGAATGAATTTCAATTATTTCATCCACACCATCAGATGAGCCCTCCACATAGTTACCCAACCAAATTCCCCCTTCCCCAATGGCTACTATATTGTGCATGATGGTATCACCCTCCTCAATGGTAAATATTTCTTCATTCACCCAAAAATTAGCATCCTTACCCACATTTGATATAGTATCGTCCATCGCTATTTCAATTAATTGGAGTTTTTTCTTTTTAGTGGTATCTCCCAAAAATACAGCTTTTACTTGATCAGATTTCCATTCTGGAGTCATGGCATTACTTTGTTTGTATCCAGAAGAAACTGTAAAGAAAACCAGTAAAAAAAGAGTAAATAAAGCCGCTGTAAATCTCCCAAGAGTTCTTTGAGAAAGTGCATTGGCACTTTCTAATTGATTATTTCCTTTAGCTACAATTCTTTTGATTCTGTACAAAACACTCCCTTTTTTCCCCATTACTGAAAGAGACAATTCCGGGGTATTGTATTCAGTTTGTGCAAGATTAGCAAGGGCATTTACATAGGCTTTAACACTTCCTGTAGCTTTTAAGGCCAGATCATCACAGCAGTTTTCCCTTTCATCATTAATACAAACTGAGATCCACCAGGCTGCTGGATTGTAAAATAAAAGTATTTCAATGGCAGATTGTAACATATTAAACAAATAATCAAACCTTCGGATATGAGCAAGTTCATGCGCCAGAATCCCTTCAATTTCAGCCACTGGTATCTGGGAAAGCATACTTACCGGCATCAGAATTACTGGTTTTAACCAACCTACCACTGTAGGAACATCCACAAGACTCGATTTGAGCATGGTAACATTAAGCGTAATACCCATTTTATGGCACAATTTTCCTAATTGTTGTTGCCAGAAATCCGATACAGGCTGTATTTTCTGTGTTTTTATTTTCTGAATATAATATAACCCACTTACAAATCGCAAGGAGAAAAAACCAACGCCCAATAACCAACAAATAAAAATCATATCAGAATATGTTTTTATAGTTTCCACACTGTTATAATAGAAACTACTCAACTGAGCAATAGTCGATTTCTGAACTAAATCATTGGATGTTGAAGAATTAACTAGCTCCTCATAAAGTAAAACATTTACATCATCTGAAACCAGATTTAAGTTTTCTTCCGAATGGAAAGTAATGAGAAAAGTACCAATCACTACCATAAGCAGCACCAGAATAGCAGAAATGGAGGCAAAATACCTGGTTTCGGCACTTTTTCTTTGAAGGGCTTTTAAGACAAATCCCAGAATCACGGCAATCAATAATCCCTGCCATAGGGAATGTAAAATGGTTATACTCAGGGCATCTATCATATTATCCATAGTAGTAATTTTATCTATAATATTCATAGTTCTTTGTTATTTTCAAGGTCTTCTAAAAATTTTTTTATTTGCTGGATTTCCTCTGGGGATGACTTTTTATTACCCAAAGCCTGCAGCATCAATTTAGTAGCAGAGCCTTTAAAAACCTTATCTACAAACCGATCAAGTAATTGAATTTGAGTAGCCTCTTCTTTGGCAATGGCTTCATAAATGTGAGTTTTACCAGAAAGCTCTCTGCCCACCAGTCCTTTTTCTGACATAATTTGCATTATTTTCAGTGTGGTGGTATAGCCGGTTTCTTTAAGCTTGTTCAAGTGATCATTCACAAATCGGACTGTACTTGGCCCAAACTCCCAGAGTATCTGTAATATGTCTAATTCCGATTCAGTCGGTTTTGGTAGCGGATTGTTTTTCATATGTAAAGTGAGAAAAAATGTTACCTACGAATAATTTCGTAACAAATATAAAAGAGAGATATGAATAAGTCAAGTTTATCTACGAATTTCTTCGTAATGAACTCGTGTTTTATGATCTTTTAAGTAAAACCTTCTTCCATTTATCTGTTTCCGCAAATTCTTTAATTACCTTATTCCTAGCTACAAGAAGGTTTTCCATATACTTTTTAAGAAATAGAACATCGCCAAGTTTTCCCAATAGACCTAGTGGAGAGGTATAATCAAAAATATCGGTCATCTGAACTTTACCTCCCTGCTTTTGAAAAAAGTGTTCGTGCTTAAAACTTGTAAAGGCTCCGGTTATCATTTCATCTACAAAATATTCAGGATAATTAAACTCTGTTAATTTTGATGTGAGTGTCTGGGTAATACCAAAATGCCTGGCTCTCCAGGTTACTGATTCTCCTAACTCCAGCAAACCTTTTGTTTTCCCAGCTATTGCTTCTTCTTTGGTTTGAGCAGTGGAAATTTTATGTAAATCAATACTTCGTGACAAATCAAAAACTACCTGAATTTCAGCATGAATAGTTATCTCTAGAAAGATCCTGGGCATCACTACATATTTACAAATTATAAAAAATTATGCTATTGGAATTCCTACGTTTATTAGTTTTAGTTTAATTTCCTCCATGCTACCTTTATACTCCCAGTACATCACTCTTTCATGGGAAGATGAAACTAAAATGTATTTTTCACTTATGGACTGAATACGGTCAATGGAAACAATTTTTTTTATAAAATCTTCTTCATTCAATTCTTCAATAATTTCCTGATTATTGGTGTCATAACCATGGACTATAATAGCTGTTTTTACTTCAATTTCTATAAACATAATACATTTTGGTTTGAGAAAAATTGACCCCAACATCAAATCCCCTCTCATGAGTTTCGATTGTATCTAAATCCAGGGATTTTTTTGACTAAAATAGCAAAGGTTTGTAAACCCGACCGATTAAATTTATTAAAATTTCAAAGCTCCATTTTCAAATTCTTACTCATCTCCTTATGATGAACCAAAACATTATTCGCCTGAACGATATGTCTTTGGTTGTGGTAAATCACTACCTTGAAGGTATCTCCCAGTCTTAGCTTGATAAAATTGGAAATACTGATGGAGGTTTTTGTTTTAGTAAGGTTAATAGTTCGGGCTTTGTCCAGCAAATGCAACATGGTTTTTTGCTGATTGATAAAATCTTTGAGCACTTCCTTATCCAGTTTACTACCCAGTGGATTCATGCTTTTGAAAGTTTTCATCTTGTTGAGTTTTTCTTTGGGCAGCATACTATTAGCAAAGTAATTTCCCAGCCAGCCACTTTTAAAAAAAGGGTTTTCCACCTGGCTGGTGCTCTTTATTCTTTTGGTGATTTCAGGCAAATAAAAATCTCCATAAAGATTAAGGTGAGCAATACATTCCAAAATACTCCATTTTTTCTCATATTGCCGCCAATTAAGCATTTCAGTAGAAAACTCCATAAATGCTTCTGCTTGATTTAAGTTTTCCCTGGTTCTTTCTATTAAATCTTCAATCAATGCGGTGTTGGGTATTTTCATGGCTTTTGTTTTTTTACAAAATTCAGGATAAAAAATTTGATAATTCTTGATTGAAGTCAAGGTTTTTTGAGTCGGGAAAGTGTTTCGGGTGACATCCTGAGATAGGATGCGATATATTTACTGGGAATCTCCTGGAACAATTGCGGACTTCTCTTTAAAACTCTTTCATACCGCTCAAGTGGAGAACTGATTAGAATATCTTTTTCCCTTTCAATTTGTTGGAAAATTAACTGCTCCATTATTTTATGCCAAAGCAATAAATTATCACGATCCCCTTCCATAAAAGTCACAAATCTCTTTTTAGGTACCACTTTCAATTCACACTTTTTTAAGGCCTGAATATAAAAGTCCGATGGCTTTTCGGAAATGAAGGTATCCAAGGCAGCAATAAAATTATCCTGATAACCAAACCGAATGGTGTGTTCTTCCAGGTTATTATCTAAAAAAATTCTCAAAGTACCATTCACTACATAATACAGATTGGTATCAACACTTCCCTTTACTTTCAAGTATTGATTTCGGGAAAGGGAAATATCTTTTCCCCAAAGCCCTCCCTGATCAATTCTGTTTTTAAGTTCAGTTATCAGGTTCATATTGAGCTTATTTTAGGTTTAAGCCTTTACTAATTCGTGTTTGGCAATATAATCTGGATCAATAATAATTGCCAATCCTGGTCCTGTAGGTACTTTCACTTTTCCTCCCTCACTACTAAGATCGGAAGTTGGGCACTCCAAAGGTATTTCTTTATTGAAACCTTTAAATTCATGGAAAGGGCCGGCATTGGGTACTGCGGAAACAAAATGCATCATGTACAGATAACCAACTCCAGAGCCAGAAATATGAGGAATACAGATTTTCCCTCTCGCTTCTGCCATTCGGGCAACTTTCATTGACCGAACCATTCCCCCAAAATAGAAAATATCTGGTTGGACTATATCCAGTCCATCATTCCCTATCAACCACCTGAAATTGTGCATGCTGGGTTCCTGTTCTCCTCCAGCAATAGGCACCTCTAATGAATTTGTTACTTCCTTTGTTTCTTCATACCAATCGAAAGGTACTGGTTCTTCGTAAAAATCAAATTTGTGTTCTTCGATAATTTTGCCAATCCTGATGGCTTCTTTAGTAGAATACGACCCGTTAGAATCCGCATAAATGGTCATGTCATCCCCAAAAGTTTTTCTCACCAGGGGAATTAATTTCTCCGTTCGGTTGGCTGGGTAATCTTTGTCTTTGCTCATCCGCCCTCCTACTTTAAATTTTACAGCCCTGGCATTCGATTCCTTTACCTGTTCTTCAATCAATTCAATGGACTCTTCAGCAGATTTTCCTCTAAAATTATTGGCCTGATAAATGCCAATTTCCGGATGATGAATGTCCCCAATCAGTTCTCCAATTGGTTTATTGGCTATTTTCCCCAACATGTCCAAAACGGCAAATTCAATGGTAGCCAATGGCACCCAAAGTGCCAGATTTTGTAACTTATAATTGCTTTTATAAACAAATACTTCTTCCAATAATTCCTCCCAGTTTCTGGCATCTTTACCAATAAAAAATGGTTGAAGACGATTCACAAAAATGGGATAGAGGTGAATCATCTGAAAGTTATTCCCTACAGAAATACCTTCAGCGCCATCATTGGAGGTTACTTTACACAAAAAATTGTTCTCATATCTTACCAGCTCCAACTTTTCAATAATTACAGGATCTGGAAAAAGGGATTTTTTTAAAACTGGTTGGGCAAGTACTTTATCCAGATCTGAATAATCTTTTTTTTCAGTTTCATACTTTTCTTTAATTACAGGGTTCTCATTCGTACAAGAATTCAGCAACATTGTACTCCCTAAAGTGGCAACAGATGCTTTATTAAAAAAAATTCTTCTGGTCTGTTTCATTAGCTTGATAATTAAGGTACGGTTACTTAAAATTGTAATTTTTTTACATACCACAAAATAAACCCTGATTTAGAAAACTGCACATTTAAATTTACAAATTAGGATATGACTGGATTAAAGCCCTGATTTTCCAATTTAAGAAAATTAAACACAAGAAGAATTAAAGTGATTTATTATATTCGAAGTCGGAAATGAAGTTGAGTATGAAAAAACTTTGAAATGGATAGACGATCATTATTAAAAAACCTAGGCCTTATTACTGGAGGAGCAATGCTATTGCCAGCCTGCGATTTTTCAGAGAAAAAAGTATCTATTGCTTTAAACAATCTGAAAATTACCCCAGATCAGGAGACGTTTTTAAAAGAACTTGTAGATACTATTATTCCTACCGATCCCAAAGAAAGTACAGAGAATATTCCAGGAGCAGCAGCATTGGGAGTTCATAATTTCGTATGGGTATTTGTAGATGATTGCATGAAAAAAACTGATCAGGATGTTTTTCTTAATGGACTGACTCAATTTGAACTTTATACAGAAAAAGTAAAGGCAAAATCTTTCTATAAATTAACTCAAGAGGAGAGAATTGCTTTTCTTACAGAAACACTTGCCAAAGAAGAGGTAAAGCCAGAAGAAAAAGCTGCTGAAGGGGAAAAACCTATTGAGCATCCTCCCGAATATTATATGGAGGATATTAAATCATTCATTAATACTACTAAAGGAATAACACAATGGGGATTTATGCAGTCGGAATATATCATGACTGAAATAATGCCTTATCCATTAGTACCGGGAGGTTCTCAACCTTGTGAAACCATTGATCCTTCAAAAAGAATAAATATTTATGGCTAATTTTAATATAGATAGTAAACAACAAAGAACTTATGATGCCATAGTGATAGGCTCTGGTATTAGTGGAGGCTGGGCAGCTAAGGAATTTACAGAAAAGGGTTTGAAAACACTTGTCATTGAGCGGGGGAAATCTGTTACCCACATTAAGGATTATCCTACTACCAATAAATTTCCCTGGGAATTTGAACATCGGGGGCAAATGCCTGAAGCCATCAAAAAAGATAATCCCATTATCAGTAAATGTTACGCATTTAAAGAAGATGCTGCTCATTTTTTTGTGAAAGATAATGAACATCCTTATGTGCAGGAAAAACCTTTTGACTGGATTCGTGGCTACCAAACTGGTGGAAAATCATTGATGTGGGCAAGACATACTCAGCGCTGGAGTGATTTTGATTTCGAAGGTCCTGCAAGAGACAATTTTGCAGTCGACTGGCCAATAAGGTATAAGGATATTGCTCCATGGTACAGCTATGTAGAGAAATTTGTAGGTATTTCTGGAAACAAAGATGGCCTTGCAGAACTGCCAGATGGAGAGTTTTTACCTCCTCTGGAATTATCCTGTGTAGAGAAGCACTTTAAAAGTAAGGTTGCTGAAAAATATAATAGTGACAGAAATGTAATTATCGCCAGGTGCGCGCATATTACCGGAAATGCACAAAAGTTTGCCGATCAGGGAAGGGGACAATGCCAACAAAGGAATTTGTGCCAGCGGGGTTGTCCATTTGGTGGTTATTTCAGTAGTAATTCCAGTACTTTACCCTGGGCAGAAAAAACCGGAAACCTTACTTTGATAAATGATGCTGTGGTACATTCTGTCATTTATGATGATGAGAAGGAAAAGGCAACAGGAGTAAATGTGGTTGATGCCATCACCAAGGAAACAGTCGAGTATTATGCACCCATCATTTTTGTGAATGCTAGTGCTTTCAATACTACTCTGATTTTATTGAATTCTAAGTCGAACCGGTTTCCCAACGGACTTGGTAATGATAGTGGAGTACTAGGAAAATTTATTGCTTTTCATATTTACAGGGCTAGAATTTCTGGAAAATACGAAGGGTTTAAAGACAAAGCCAATTTCGGCAGAAGACCCACCAGTTCGTATATCCCAAGATTTAGAAACGTCAGGAAACAGGAAACTAATTTCCTAAGAGGTTATGCCGCAGGTTTTTCAGCAGGAAGGCAGAAAATCCAACATACCAATGATGTGATGGGTGCCGAGCTGAAGAAAAATCTTTTAAATCCGGAATATGGTCCTTGGAGAGTTGGTTCGCACATAATGGGTGAAACCATTCCAAAAGAGGCTAGCCAATTGACGCTTGACACTGCCAGAACAGATGAATGGGGTATTCCATTATTGAAAATAGATCTTGATTATGACGATAATGATGAAAAAATGATTGCAGATTTCTTCGAGCAATTTACTGAAATGTTTGAAGAGGCTGGCTTCACAGATATTCAAATCAGTGATTCCAAACAGGCTCCCGGATTGGATATCCATGAAATGGGTGGTGCAAGAATGGGAAAAGATCCCAAAACTTCTATCCTAAACAAATGGAATCAGTTGCATGCCTGCAATAATGTATATGTTACCGATGGTGCTTGTATGACTTCTACCAGTACCCAAAATCCATCATTAACTTATATGGCATTAACCGCCAGAGCAGTTGACCATGCCATAAATGAAAGTAAAGCCTAAAAAGCTAATTTATTGAATAGAAAAGGCAAATGGGCTGGTGAGCTTGTTTGCCTTTTTTTTATGAAATTTTCACACAGCAACAAATTTTATGTTTATTCCAGGTTTACAAAACCTTGCTTTGTTGCTAGAAATTGATATTTGAGTTTAGATTAAATCTAAACCCAGTGGAGTCGTGGGGGAATGCTCATTGGGATTTGCAATCCAGATGTTCTACCATAGGATTTTAAATCCGAAATACTGTTGCTAAGACGGATTTCAAATCCTGTGATAAAGATTCGACTTTGCAAAAGTCGAATAGCGGATTTAATAAATTTCTTCTAATTCGTTTTTTGGGGATATTTCAGAAAGAACTTTCTTAGCAGAATTAATATTCTTTTCTAGTATTATTTTAGCTTTTTCTTCCTTTATCGATCCATAGAATTTAGGACTTTTTGAAATTAACTTTTTAAAAAATAAAACTAATTTACTTTGAGTATTATAAATCCTTATATAAGTGTTAAAACCTCTTAATAAAATGGCTGTAAAATTGGAATGATCAAAAGCCAAATTTTTTAAGGCATAATACGTTTTTTTAATTACTGGAGTAAGATCTTCATTTTCAATTTTTTTATTTTCTAGTTCTTTTGTTTTGATCTCAGTAAGAGACCTTACCATTGCTTCAAAAGGTAGAATAATATAAGAAAGTTGTCCATACTTATCTGGTCTTCTAAGGAAGAATGTATTAATTCCATATAATACCCTAAATAGAGAATCCTTTGGGTTTATTTTTTTTTCTATAGCCAACAAAGTAAGCTCATGTCTAGCCTTTGCAAATTCTGAATTTGTTACATCCTGTTGATATATCTTTTTATACTTATTTTTTCTTCTATTACTCCATAAACCTGAAATAAAATAATAAATGATTAACATACCTAAAATTAATATCGGATATAAAACATCTTCTGCTTTCATTATTAGTTTTTGGTTTGTTTTGGTTTGTTTTCCATTTTCTCTCTAGCATCTTTTATATTCAAAAAATCATTTTTAATAAATAATTTCTCTAATTCCTCTGTAGTCCAACCACGTTCTTTAAAATATAAAAATTTATATTGCCTTGCTTCATCGGCCACTCTTTGAATTGTTCTCTCTTTTTCTTCCAATAGTTTATTTATATACTTATCATCTTGTTTGTCTTTATAAATTTTATACACAATGGCTACAATCAATATAATTCCAAATACAATTAAAGTCGTTGTAGGACCAATTTGTTCAATTATTTTATTAAATTCTTTAAGTACACTAGCAAATTTATCCAATGATTATTTATTTTGATAATACGAAAAAAATGACGAAAAACCGATAGTTTAGTGTTTTTTAACTTTTAAAAAAGATATGTTAAATTTCTATTAGTTATTAATTTGTGGAATTTCGATAAAAAATCATTTTCTTCAAAATTATTTTAGTTTAAACATTATACACTTTAATCTTTTCCGCTAGGAAGCAATTAAATTTCTATTGTTTTGAATTTAGCATTTTAATGCGTGTAAATAAAAAGTGAAATTGGTATTTCAAATGCCAGTTTGTTAATGTTGCAATCCAAAAGTGATAAATAAGAAGGATTAATAGTCAAAAGCAACCTATCCACTTTTTCCTGAATTTTAGGTTTAAACTCAAAACCTTAAGATCATGAAAAATTATTATTTTCTCCTTGTACTCCTCATGTTATCCACTTCGATCTTTGCTAATCCAGATATTCCTGAAGAAAAGGAAACGGTTACGGTACATATTTACAGGCCTAAAAGGCTGGTTGGATTTGGCTGGACTTTCCATTTAAAGGTTAATAATGAAGTTGTCGCTAAAGTGAAAAATGGAAAAGCTTATACCCTGGAACTTCCCTCCGATGAGTTCCTGATTCAATTAAAAAAGAGCAAAATCACTATAAATCCTGAGTCTGGAAAAGAATATTATTTCAGAGCATACCTGGTGAGAAATATGTTTTTAGGAAAGCCTGAACTGGTATTGGTGGAAAAAGAATTTGCCCAAAATGAAATGAAAGCGTTTGTCAAACCCTAATCCACAAGTTTTAATCCATTCCTAAAAATTAACTAAGGGTATCTAAAATTTTAGATACCCTTTTTTGCAGTCAAAATCTATTTTTTAGGCTGATCTCCCATTTCCAATTCCACTGTTGCTCCGTTGGTTAAATCGTGGAAATTAAGGAAAATTCCATCATGAGCTTTGTCATTCAATTTCACGGATTGAATGTACCTGTTTTTATCGCTATTGCCATTTACTTTGATGGTCAATTCTTTTCCTTTGAAATAATCCGGGTGGAGCTTTATGGTTATTCCCTCAAATATTGGGCTTCCCAATTCCATTTGTGGTTCAGTTTCATTTCCACTTTTCATTTCGAACAAGCCCATTTTCATCAATACAGAAAGGGAACCCATTAACCCCTGATCCTCATCTCCATTGAAACCTCTTTCTGGAGATAACTGGCTGAAAGCTTTATCTAATACTTCACGGGTCCAGTATTGAGTAAGCCACGGGTGACCAATATGATTGAAAACAAAAGCGGTTTGTATACTGGGTTGATTGCCGTAGTTAATAGGAATTCTTCTATTGTTTTTGTCAGTTTCATCAGCATGGGCATTGCCTGAGGTAAAACCCAACTCTGCAGCTTTTTCAAAACTTCCGTTAAGTTTCTCGGCCATTTTATCATTTCCACCCATTGCCTGACCCAAACCTTGTAAATCGTGCGGAACATACCAGGTACTCTGCGCACCATTCGATTCTACAAAACCATGATTCAATTCATACGGATCATAAGGTGACCACCATTTTCCATCGTGTCCTTTTGCCCTGATCCAACCACTTTCCGCATCGTACAAATTCTTCCAGTTCTCAGATCTTTTCATGAACAGTTCATAATCCTCAGTTTTTCCAAGTGACTTCGCCATTTGCGCCAGGCACCAGTCCTGATAACTGTATTCCAGGGTTTGCCCTGCTCCTTCCTGATGACCTCCCCATCTTTTTTTATCTAATGGATATGGCACATATCCTTTTTCAATATAATATTTAATTCCTCCTCCATTGGCTGTGTTGTGTTCATAGCCTGATTTTGACATCATACCTTCTAGAAAAGCATTTTTTTTCATTCCTTGATAAGCCTTTTCTGTATCAAATCCTTTTATGCCTTTCATATACGCTCCAACAATAAATGGGGTAGAAGAAGCGCCTGTCATCACGTAAGTATAATTTCCTCCGGAAGGACCTCTGGGAATTAATCCGCCATCATCGTACATCAGCAACATGGAGTTCACAAAATCTTCTGCTATTTCAGGATAAACCAATTGCCATAATGAAGTAATGGTCCATTGCGCTCCCCAAAATGAATCTGAGTTGAAATGATTGAATTTTGGCTGCCCGTTTTCATCTAATGGAATTTGCCTGGTTCTTGGTTCCTCCCCTGTCATATCACAATATTTCCCATTGGCATCGCTAATAATTCTTCTTCCCTGTAATGCCTTCCACAAATCTGAATAAAATCTTCTGGTTTGTTGTTGATCATTTCCACTCACTTCAATTCTTCCCAGTTTTTCATTCCATTCATCTCTTGAATCCTGAACCACTTTTTCAAAATCCCAATGTGGAAGTTCTTTTTCTATGTTCAATCTCGACTGGGCTTCGCTAACATAGGAAATGCCAACTTTCATCTGGATTTGTTCATTTTCATCTGTTTCATAATGGAAATAAACACCTCCACTTTCTCCATCAAATTCAGACACTTCTCCATTTAGTTTTCCATCTTTCCAGGCATTTAGGGATTCAAATGCTTTATCCAATTGAATTACAAAATAAACATAAGTGGGTTTTGGTCTTCTACTGGTTCTTTCCATTAAAGCATAACCTTCGATTTCTTTATCTGAAACTTTCTTTACAAATCCCTTTTTTGTCCCTGAAGGACCCAGGACTGTTCCTAAGTCTAACAAAATATTGCTTTCTTCTGACGCTGGAAAAGTATATCGATGGAATCCTACTCTGGTGGTAGAGGTCAATTCTGCCTTAATCTGGTAATCCTCTAGCATTATTTCATGAAAACCTGGATATACTTTTTCCTGATCATGACTGTATTTCGATTGATATTCACCCGGACCAAGGTGGCCTTTAAATTCTCCTGTAGTTGGCATCATTGGAATTCCGGAAAGTTGCCAAGCATGGATATGGCTGAAAAATTTGATGCTGTCTTCATTGTATCTGTAACCAGAATTCCAAGCACCATCAATCACCATATCCGGACTTAGATTTACCATTCCAAATGGCCGGGAAGCGGAGGAGAAGTAAAACCAGCGAGAATTAGCTGCATCCAGAAAAGGATAAACTAAATCTACATAATCTTCTTTTTCTTCCGCTTTTTCTGATGTTAATGGTTCTTGAGTTTGGGAGGTACATGAGCCCAAAATGGTTAATAAGATGAATAATAGTGTGTAAAAGTTCTTTGTAGTTTGCATTTAGTAATAGTTTGAAAAATTCAATTCTTGCTTTAATTAGTTATCAGACAGTTAAGGTTTACTTGACCTTTGAAATATAGGATAAAAATCTCCCTTTTCTCATTTTCAGCGGAAAAAACAATTACCCAGCAAATTAGTAGACACCAGACAAACTTAAAAGCTAATAATGAGGCAAAAAATATAAAATAGAACTTCTACCTACACTTCTACTTTATGCTATTTTTCCTGGTGCTCCGGGCAATCTACTCTAAGTTCAAAATTTAACAAAGGCTTATTTAGTAATTGGCAATAATGTCCCTCATTTTGTTCATAATGTCCACAGGAAAAACACATTCGCTGAATTTCAATTACCCCTGAACCATGAAGCTGATTAATAATCTGAAGCAATTGCAGTAGAAAATCAGTCTTTTGTTTAGCATTATTTCCACTTAGGGCTTTGGAAAATCCATTGGCAAAAAGAGCTGATTTCTTTGCTACTTCCCTACCCTGTTTTGTTAATTGAATAGTATAACTTCTTGAATCTTCAGGATCGGTAGATTTATCTATTAAAGCTTTTTTCTCCAACATTTTTATGGCATCACTCACTGTAGCTTTTGTCATATTAAACTCTTTGGCCAAATAAGTCACTTTGCATTTTTCCTGCCCATGAAATGCCATGAATATCATCAGCTGAATTTGTATTGGACTCAAACCCGTTTCTTTTGCTTCCTGCCAGAGATTTACCCGAAAGGCTTCGGAAATTCTCTCCAAAGCTACAATGATTTTGCTATCAAGATTGCCTAGTTGCAGTTCTGGATTAAAAACACTTTCTTTCATTTAATAAAAGTACCCCACAAAGTTAGTAATCCTAACAATGTGAGGTAAAAAATTTTCGAAATAAAATCGATCTTATTTCAGATCAGCTATTCCCGCACCGTAATTTATGTGCAAGACATGACCATTATCCAACACCAATGCTGGGACTGATTTTACTCCCGAGTTTTCGGCTTCTGGAAGTCTCGATTTCACATCTCCTAAGTGACCAATTTCTACTTCTACCTTATTACCATCAATAAGGTTTAACATTTCCTGTTCCTCACTAACACAAACCGGACATCCTGCGTGGTAAAAAACTGCTTTTTTCATTTTATAAATTTTTTGGTTTGAAAATTAATAACGATGCAATATTAATTAGGATTCCTAACTAATTAAAGAGAATATTTATTTTTATTGAAAAAATTAACAAAATCAGAGCTAACATCATTCTCAACAGACAAAAAAATCCTTGAACTAAACGATAAGCATCAACTTTTGCTAGTTTTGCAGACACTGTATTTTATTCGTGAAGGTTTGAAGATATTTTCCTAATAAACATTAAATTCAAACCCAATTTTTCATATTAAATCTCAGAAAAGTTTTAATATCACGCAAATTTTTAATTACCTCACAGATGACTAATTTTAATTCTGTTGTAAAAGACTAATTTTCAATCATAAAATTCTGGAAGAAAACTTCTGGTATTTACCAATACTATCAAAATGAAAGTAAAAAAAGCCGTAATTACAGCAGCAGGAAGAGGAGAGAGACTTTACCCTGTGGCTGATACTGTTCAAAAAGCAATGCTGCCTGTGGTGGATATTGATGGACTTCATAAACCCGTTTTGCAAATCATAGCGGAAGAAGCAATTAATGCTGGTGTAGACGAAATTTGTGTGGTTTGTGCACCAGGTGATGAAAAACGTTATTTGGAAAATTTCAATAGCCTGAGAGAAAATCTGCTGAATACATACGCAGGAATAGAATGGGCCCAAAGAGAAGCGGAAAAAATTAAGGATTTGTTGGAAAGACTTCAGTTCTCTGTTCAGAAAAAATCCAAGGGTTATGGCCATGCAGTAAATTGTGCCAAGGATTTTGTGAATGGTGAACCATTCTTGTTGCTTTTAGGAGATTACCTATATGTTTCCCATCAGACCGGAAAAAGCTGTGCTAAACAATTAATTGATTTGGCTACTCAGGAAAATTGCTCTGTTTCTGCAGTAAATCCTACCAAAGAATTTTTAGTGGGAAAATATGGTACACTTACGGGTAAACATTTTGGAACAACTCCGGGAATCTATGAAATCGAAAAAATAATTGAAAAACCTTCCTTAAGTGTTGCTGAATTGGAATTGCAAACATCAGGTCTCCGAACTGGATATTATCTTTGTTTTTTTGGAATGCATGTATTCCAACCTATTATTTTCGATATTTTGGAAAGACATTTAGAAGAAAGTGACTATCCGTTATTACTTACTCCGGCTTTGCAGGAACTCGCAGAAAATGATAAATATCTGGCTCAGGAAGTTAAAGGAAACCGATATGATATTGGGAAAAAATTTGGCCTATTGGCAGCTCAGGTGGCTTTAGGACTGGCAGGACAGGAAAAGGATGAAGTCCTTACTCAGCTGGTAGAATTATTGGCTGAAACTAAAAAGCAATAAACCAATTCACTTATTATTAAAAATATTCCAAATCATTCCGTTTTTCAATTAAAGCATGAGTAATAAATTCATAGCCACCATTACCAGTCAGGACCCGGAAATAAGAAACCAGTCATTTTTTGATCTTTGCAAAAATGACAGCATTAAAAGCCTGGCAAAAGATCTTGATGAACTTGAAAAATTCAGAAGAACTACTGAAAATCTTTATGAGCGAGTAAGGGCCTGCTTGTTCCTATATGCTGGCTACAGATTTGTATTGGCAGATTCCAAGGATATAAAACCAGTAGGAAAAATTCCTTATGATGGTTTTGAATGTCTGCTTGCCCGAAAGTTTGAACAAGCCATTATTATTTTTAGGAATCAACTTAAAACCGAAGGCCTGAATGCCACTATTCTAAGTGGTTTAGCCAATTCCTATCATCAGCTTTCCTTTCAGATTCTGGCTGATCAGGTTAGAAAAAGTGTGCGATCCAGCAAGGGAAATCAGTGGATGTTTCGGGTGGGGAATAAAGACGAGCATCCAATTAAAATTCATCCGAGAATGATGAAGCGGGAAAGTGGTAATGTCCTCTACCCTATTCTTATGGAAAAAACTTCTGTGAGAATGGATTTGAGCCACAGTGGTTGGTCTGATATTTTCTTTTTAGGCATGGATTACCCGGAAGGTGCAAGGGTTTGTAACGTATCCATTGATTTGGGTGTTTACAAACGTGATAAGGATATTAAGCCACCAATAGAATCTTATTTGAGGGTAATTTCTGAACCAGTCATCCGAGTTACAAGTCTTGACTTAAATGCTACCAAAGATATCTCAGACCTTAGTGATTTGTTCAATTTTGGAAATGATTATCTAAGTTTGTTGAAAGCGGGAATTATAGCTTCGGGTGTCATTCCCCCATCTTTTGAAGGGACAAATCAAAGTCTTGAAAATATTCTTGAAGAAATTGTTGGAAAAGGGATGGGATTTGAACTGGTGACCAAGGTAAATGATATTCCCAAGGGTTCCAGGTTTGCGGTATCGACCAACTTACTAGCTTCCATGATTAGCGTTTTGATGCGAGCCACTAATCAGACCAAATCTCTTGAAGGTCCTCTTGAAGAAAATGAAAGAAGACTTGCTGCTTCCAGAGCAATTTTAGGAGAATGGGTTGGCGGTTCTGGTGGTGGATGGCAGGATTCCGGAGGAATCTGGCCAGGTATAAAAGCCATTGAAGGAACTTTTGCCAAAGAAGGTGATCCTGAATATGGTATCAGTAGAGGATGTTTGTTGCCTAAACACCGAATTTTAAAAGATGGAGAATTACATCCGGAAATGGATGAAAGACTTGCCAGTTCTCTGGTGTTGATGCATGGGGGAATGGCTTCTAATGTTGGACCTATTTTGGAAATGGTAACTGAAAAATACTTGCTTCGATCATCCAAAGAATGGGTTGCCAGACAAAATACAAATGCCATATTTGATGATATTCTTGCCGCACTAAAAGCAGGAGATATTAATAAACTGGCTACCAGCACTCAAAAAAATTGGGATAATCCTATTAAAACCATCATCCCATGGGCATCTACTCACTTTACCGAAGTGATCATTAACAAAGCCAAACAAAGGTTTAAGGATGATTATTTAGGTTTCCTCATGCTTGGAGGAATGTCTGGTGGTGGAATGGGGATGTTTGTAAATCCTGAAAAGTATACTGAAAGGAAAGATGGCGTGCTGGATATTTTGATGGAAACCAAAGAGGAATTGAAAGCTTCCATGCCGTTTGCCATGGAGCCGGTGGTTTATAATTTTAAAATCAACAAGGCAGGCACTTCCGCTAATTTATTAATTGGAGAAAGTGCTTTAATGCCTAACGCTTATTATAACCTTCAACTTTCTACTTTATCTACTAAAAACCCAGAGGAAATTCCTTATTCCAGAAGAGCTGAAATGGATTTTTATACTGTGGTTTGTGAAAAGAATGAAGAGGCCTACCCCCTACTGCGAACCATGGTGAGTAGTTTATTCAGGGTAGTAGATTCAGCAAACCAGGAGAATAAATTCCTTGAAAATGAGAAAGCAAGAAAGGTAAAAGAAGAAAATGGATTTGATTTTATCCAGCATGAACAAATTAGGGAGGATTTAAGGAAAGGAAGAATTGGACTTTCCAGAAACAGACTCCCTGTACAGACATCAATTGAGGATGTGAAAAAAGAGGATATTGTTTTTCTGGAGAAATTATCTAAATATAAAAAAGAAGGAGAGCACGCACTGAAAAAAGGAGAAGCTGGAATTTTCTCACTTGCTGCCGGAGTTGGTAGCCGATGGACAAAAGGTGCTGGTGTGATTAAAGCGCTTAATCAGTTTATTGAAATTGATGGTGAACACCGCAGTTTCCTTGAAATCCACTTGGGTAAAACCAAAAAGGTAGCTCAGAAATACAAAGCAAAAGTTCCCCATATTGTTGCTACTAGTTATTTAACGCAAAGTGCAATTGAAAGTCAATTGGAATTGTCCAACAATTTCGGTTATGATGGTCCTATTTATTTATCAGCAGGAAGGTCAATAGGTCAGCGATTTATTCCAATGGAAAGGGATCTGAGATTTTTATGGGAAGAAACACCTCAGGAAACACTTGATGAGAATAAACAGAAAGTTAGGGATGCGGTTAGGAAATCATTGATTGGATGGGCAAAGGAAAAAGGAGAGGCTTCAGATTATGAGGATAATTTAGCAAGTCAGCGGTTTAGTCCATTAGGACACTGGTACGAAATTTCCAACATGTTACGAAATGGAACACTAGCCAAAGCACTAAAGGAAAATCCAAATCTGCAAACCCTTATGCTGCATAATATAGATACTTTGGGAGCAGATTTAAATCCGGATGCACTTGGACATCACCTAGCTTCGGGAAATATTCTCACTTTTGAAGTTGTGCCCAGAAGGATAGAAGACAGAGGTGGAGGGTTAGCAAGAGTAAATGGCAAAACCAGGTTATTAGAAGGATTGGCTCAACCCAGAGAAGAGGATGAATTGAATCTTAGTTATTATAACTCCATGACTACCTGGATTCAAATTGATCCGCTTTTGGCCCTTTTTGGTTTGAAAAGAAAAGACCTGAATGGCAATCAGGAAAAACTAGATGATGCTGTTCGGAAAATGGCTCAAAGGATGCCCACCTATGTCACTATTAAAGATGTAAAGTTCCGTTGGGGTCATGGGCAGGAGGATATTTATCCTGTGGCACAGATCGAAAAATTATGGAGCGATATGTCGGCTTTATCTGATGTGCCTTGTGGCTATGTGGTAGTTCCAAGGTTCAGAGGGCAACAAATGAAGGATCCGGCTCAATTAGATGAGTGGGTGAATGATGGTAGTAAGGTTTATATTGAAAATCTATGTAAAATAGACTAATGTTTTACTGCACCTTTTTAATGGATCAATTGTTAGTCCTTTAATCAAAATGACCTAATTTTGAGTGGATGAATAAAAACTAAAACCCTTTGAAAAGGTGAATAACTCCATCATTTAACCATAAACCTTTATCTATCTGTAAATACTAAACATATGAAAATTAATTTTAAATCCATCTCGATAATCACTTCTTTGTTTGCTTTATTCGTATTAACCAATTGTGGACAAAAAGATCATCATGATCACGAAAACCATGATGAAGGCTCAACACATGAACATGAAGCTGTGGAAGAATCAAAAGCCAACCTTGGTGTAAATCCTTCTGATTATAAAGTAGATTTGGAGGGAACTTCAGGTATACTGGAAACTTATTATTTCCTGAAAGATGCTTTGGTAGCCACAAATGCCGATGTTGCTAAAAAAGCAGCAAAACTACTG
>JAHQVQ010000073.1 GCA_019634305.1 Flammeovirgaceae bacterium
ATGGACTTTATTTTAAATATATACAATGTTATTTTTTTTAACCTAAATCCTATTCGATAACACTTTCCCAATATTCATCTGCTTTAGGTTTTAAGTTTTCCTCATCGTCATCCCACTTGGGAAGGGTATTGGTAAAAAAAGTATTGTAAAAAAGGTATAATTTTCCATCTTTTATTTTATAAGTCTCTGGATCTATTCCCACTTTTTCCCCATTTAAACCCATAGCATAAGCACACCAGCCTCCATATTCAGGTTCATATTTTTCTGGATTTGCTACGAATAGTTTTTTATTAGTCTCAGAAGTAAAGTGATAAATAACTCCATTGTATTGACCTGTGATGGATTTTGAACCTTTTTTTGGCTTTTCATTTTCAAAATAAGAAACTGGATCATAACCTTCTAGCGCTAATCCCTTTTCCAGATTATAGTGTTCAATTCGTGTGGCTTCTTGAACTTGGGCAATACTATTTTTAGAATTGAAAATATTAAGACAAAGGAGAATTAAAAAAATTTGGACCTGACAATTCATAGTTTTAGGATTTTAAATTTGAATATTTTCATCAACCTTTAAGACTGGCTTTTAATTCCATTTTTGCACTTGGGAATACTAGGTTTTATTCAGTTGCTTTAAGATTTTTCTACCTCTCGATTTAAACCCTGCAGAACCATAAGGCATCTGATCCTCAATAATGACCTTTAATTCATTTTTCAATTCAGGGATACTTTTGGTAATATTGAACAACACTGTCATGGAAAAAACCTTGATAGCGATAGTTTCTTTGTTCGATTGTAAAAACTCAAAACAAATATCTGCAACATCCCCAATTAGATCTTCCGGAATTTCAATATCTTGTAAAATCCTGATAGTATTCCTTTTTACAGCATCATGAATATTATTCCTTAGATTATTAACCAAATTGGTTAAATGGGGATGAATCAATTCGGGATGAAGATCTGCACAATGGCCAACTACCCAGGAGGCTCTCTGGGTAACTCTCATTTCACTATGCAAAAAAAGATCAGTTAGCTCGGCAAATTTCTCCTTGTCATTTCCTATATAATTAGCCAGAAAAACAACATGTTCTTTATTATATTCTCTTAATAGTTCCTCCTTTAAATCCATTAATTCACTGTTTTTCAGAAAAAAATCAAGGTGTGAAAAACTGGGTGACAGTACTATTTCTATTTGAAATGTAATCTGTGTACTCCCCTTTAAATTCTACCCTTTTATCCAGTGTTTCCTCAAAGTTTCCATTTACGCCCATGATCAATTCACAAACTTCTCTTACTGCCAATTGCCCTCCTTCGGTGGCGGTATAATAATCAAAATGCTTTCTTTTTCTCATATAATCCAGAAATAACGGGCTGCTGTTCCTTCTGATCATAATTCTTAATCCACAAGCCTGAGCAGCGGAAATATCTAATACATCATCAAAAAAGAAAGCGATTTCATCCAGTTCCAAGCCATGATTTTTGGCCAAATCTTCTATGGCTTCAATTTTATGCTTGTATCCCATATAGAGGAAATTGAAATGTTCTCTGTCCGCCAAAGCTTTGGCTACAGAATTATTAGCACCTGTAATTATTCCTGTGATCGGAAGAATTTTACCCAGTGTAAGCCATTTGGAAAAACGCATCAGGTTTGTTCCCATGGAGTCTCCTTCTGCATACTGACTTGGTGATTCTGGGCTTTTTTCACCATTATTAAAAACACCATCCCAATCGAAAACGAATGCTTTAATTTTCTTTACCTTTTCTTCAAAAACAGAAAATGGGCAGAGGAACTCCCCACCCATTTCCGTAAATATTGATTCCAGATGATTCATCTGTAAATATTTATATTTAATTAAATCTATTCTTCAGCAATTAAATCAAATCCTGAATATCCAAAATACCAATCGGTCTACCACCATCAGTAACAACAATGGTATCTACTTTATGCTCTTTAAAAATCTTAGATGATTCAAATAACAATTCGTTGGCATCTACAGTAATAGGAGACTTGCCAAATGGTAAAGAACCAAGAGTTTTTCCTAAAATAGCTTCTCCTTCACTTTCTAATAATCTTCTTAAATCACCATCAGTGAATACTCCTTTAACTGCATTGTTGTCATCAACTATGGTAACAGCTCCGAATTTAGTTCTGGTCATTTCCACCAAGGCATCCATTACAGTTTTGTTGGCCAGAATAGTTCCTGTATTGTTGCTGATTACCTCTCTTACTTTCACAGTCATTAGCTTGGTATGCTCAAAGAATTGTTGCGTACCAATCTCAGTGAAGTTGTTTTTAGTCAATTGTTGCAATACTCCCCAAGGAACTGTAATAGTATGCACCCCAAGGTTCAAACCATTTCTTACATGCTCAGGGTATCTCACAGAAGAGAACATGATTTTAGACTTATATCCGTATTTATTAACGGCATTTACACACTGATCAATAACTCCCAAAGCATCATGTCCCTGATCTTGTAATCTTCCGACTAATGGACAAACATAATCCGCTCCGGCACTAAGGGCAACATAGGCTTGCTGAACTGTATAAACAAGGTGAAGGTTTACCATCATACCTTTGTCTTTCAACATTTTACAGGCGCGTGCTCCTTCCAGTGAAATTGGAATTTTAAAAACCGTTTTTTTAATATCTAGTCCTAAAGCCAACAATCTTTCAGCCTCATCCAGGATTTCCTCAGCTGTATGCCCTAAAGCTTCCACCTGAAGTACAGGCACCATTTTGGCCAATTTTAAGATCATGCCATCAATATCAGTGATGCCATCCCTGTGCATAAAAGTTGGGGTGGTAGTTAAACCAGCAAGAAAACCTAATTTAAAGCCTTCTTCAATTTCTTTCAGATTGGCTGAATCGAGATATAATTCCATGTTTTATTTGTTTCGGTATTTAACTTCAATATTATGAATTTCAACTAAGGGTTTGATGAACTCTTCTAAATCATAAACACACAATTGGCTTGCAGCATCACAAAGTGCATTTGCGGGATCTGGGTGAGTTTCTATGAAAAGACCATCAATACCTGCAGCTACACCCGATCGGGCAATTACTGGTAAGAATTCTCTCGCTCCTCCATTAGGATCAGCACTTGGAATTCCATATTTTCGGATAGAGTGAGTGACATCAAAAATTACAGGATATCCAGTTTCCTGCATATGGTAAAAACTTCTTGGATCAACAATCAAATCATTGTATCCAAAAGTAAAACCTCTTTCTGTTAAAAGAATGTTGGTATTCCCGGTGGATTCAATTTTTTGAACCGGCTTGATCATGTTTTCAGGTGCTAAAAACTGTCCGTGTTTCAAATTCACCACCTTTCCAGTTTTTGCTGATTCAACCACAAGAGTAGTTTGCATACATAAATAGGCAGGTATCTGGATAATATCCAATACCTCAGCTGCAGCACTTACCTGGTCTGGATAGTGAATATCAGAAAGTAAGGAAAATCCAAACTCTTTTTTTATTCGATCCAAAATAGCAAGTCCTTCATCCAATCCAGGACCCATGTAATAATCAACAGAACTTCTGTTATCCTTCATAAAAGAAGACTTGAAGATGATTGGGATACCAGTGTTTTCCTCTACTTTTTTGAGGTATTCAGCGGTTTTCATCATGATACTCTCGTCCTCAATTACGCATGGTCCTGAAATAAGGAATAAATCATCTCCGCCACAATCAATTCCATTTACGTTTACTTTTTTCTTCATTTTTAATTCCTATAGTTTAAACTAAAAGGTAATAAGTATTTCCTAATAACTAACCGTTTAATGGCTAATTATCAGGACTTTATAAATAATTTACATTAAATCAGAAAATCCTTTCTTCAAAAATGCGACTGCAAAGAAAAGAACATTATTTGAATTTTCTAAATTCCAGCCAATCAAAGGTGTTTTCTTATCGAAATTAGTTAAAATATGAGCAATTTTGGTTAATTAAGTATGAACTTCTTAAATTAGTAAGAAGAGCATGTTTAATTTTATCATTTCAACTGCAAATAACTTTTTCAAGAGTCTCAGTTTATAATAAAATTTAACAATTGCGCTGCTACCGAGTGTCGACCCAGCCAATATTTTAATACATCCTGAGCACCTTAAACTGATCATTTTCGGTATGGTCCTACATTTCGGTAAAAACAAAACTTAAATAAGCTCTGAGTTATGAACAACATCTTTATCAAACCATAAACAATAACAAAAATGATTGAAGTAGCCGAACAAAAAACTGAGGCAAAAAGTGAAGTCAAACGAGTGTTTGACCTTCAACAAGCCAATCGATTGAATATTAATCAAACCACAGCCAGGGAAAGAATTGATAAGTTAAAAAAATTACTTCAGTTTGTCTTGCAAAATCAGGAAAATATTAAACGAGCTATTTATCAGGATTTTAGAAAACCAGGTTCGGAGGTTGATCTAACTGAAATATATGTAGTTACTTCAGAAATAAAACATGCCATTAGCCACCTGAAAAAGTGGACTAAATTGAAGAAAGTAAGTACCCCACTAGCTTTTGCCGGGGCGAAAAGTTATATTCAATATGAACCAAAAGGTGTGGTTTTAATCATTGCCCCATGGAATTTCCCATTCAATCTCGTTTTCGGACCATTGATTTCCGCCATAGCAGCTGGAAATTGTGTGATGATTAAACCTTCGGAAATGACTCCGCATACTTCGGCATTAATGACGAAAATGATCGAGGAGTTTTTCCCAGAAAATGAAGTAGCTATATTTGAAGGAGATTATAAGGTTTCGGAAGAATTATTGAAATTGCCTTTTAACCATATTTTCTTTACAGGAAGTCCTCAGGTAGGGAAAATTGTGATGAAAGCTGCTGCTGAAAATCTGGCTTCAGTTACTTTGGAACTCGGTGGAAAATCTCCAGTTATTATTGACGAAACTGCTGATGTAAAGGAAAGTGCGGAAAAAGTGGCCTGGACTAAATTTATAAATAATGGTCAGATTTGCATTGCTCCGGATTATGTGCTGGTACATGAAAGTAAACACGATAGCTTTATTGAAGAGTTTAAAAAGGTGGTAGGTAAATTTTATGGTAATTCTTCAGAGGAAATAAAAACTTCCCCAGATTATGCCAGAATTGTAAACCACCGGCATTACCAAAGGATAAAAGGACTTATTGAAGATGCCAGAGAAAAAGGGGCAAAAATAGAAATGGGGGCTGATTTTGATGATACTACAGATTTTATTTCGCCAACTCTGATCACTAAAGTACCTGAAAATGCCAAAGTCCTGGAAGAGGAAATTTTCGGACCGGTTTTACCAGTATTGCCCTATAGCCAAACTCAGGAACCCCTGGATTATATTAATTCAAGGCCAATTCCACTGGCCATGTATATCTTTAGTAAAAAGAAGAAAAATGTGAAAAACTTTTTAAGTGCCACCACTGCTGGAGGAACATGTGTAAATGATTGTGGTATTCATTTCTATAATAATAATATTCCTTTTGGAGGTTCGAATAATAGTGGGGTTGGGAAATCCCACGGATTCTTTGGGTTTGAAGCTTTTTCAAATGCTCGATCTGTTATGAAACAACCTTTTAAAAAGAATGGTATTCACCTATTGATGCCTCCTTACAATGTGAAATTCAAACAAATAATGAGGGAATTGACGATTAAGTATTTTTAATATCTAAAGGGTTTTTATAAAAAATCAATCCCAAATACTCAGCTGAGGTTTGAGGTTAAATTTTTTGCCATATTTCCTGCGCATCACATTGAATTGTTGATCGAATTTGAAATGGCATCGCTGGCAGAGGACTTTCAGGTTTTTCTTTTTGTTGTGTTGTCTATTTTGATCCAGATGAGCAACACCCAAAACTGCCTTTTTTCCGTCTTTGAACTCCTCATTGTGTTTTATGCCACATTCCTGGCAAGTCCAATTTGCTTCTTCTTTGAGTTTCTCTGCAATCTTTTTCCAATTTTCCGGGTAATCACTTTTTTGGTTTACCATAACTTTCGCCATTGATTTACTGAAAATTTAAACTTTCAGACCGTACGAGATTTACGGTTTATATAAAGTTATTCAACTTTTCTCCCATTTTGATTAAAATCCTTTAAAAATCCAACCATCTTTTCATCGTGATAGTCATTCATAATAACCAATTCTTTTCAATGGTCACTTCAAATTTTTATAAAGAATGCTTACTTCTTATTGTATAAGGCAAACCTTGATTTCATTATTTTTTATCCTAAATTTTTCGAGAGAAGCATTCCCCCAACCTATTCCAAAAGAGGATTCTAGTTTTGTTTTCCTGAATACTAATGAAAATTTGTCAACTGAAAAACTTCTGGATCATTTTAAAGGAAATTATATTTACATTGATTTTTGGGCAACCTGGTGTGCTCCCTGTTTGGAGGAGTTTCAATGCCATACATCTCTGCAAAAGCTGGCAGAAAAATATTCAATAGTGCTTTTACATATTTCCCTGGATAGAGAAAAGCACGAGAAAAAATGGAAAAAACGGATTAATGAATATAATTTGACTGGTTATCATATCAGGGCTGATTGGAAGCTTCAAAAAGATTTGTGGAAAGTAATTTTCCAACAGGAATCCCGTCCATCATTACCACGATTCATACTTATTGGAAAGAATGGAGAATTGATTAATTACCATACTTCCAGACCCTCTGAAATAGAGAAACTTGAAAACGAAATCAATCAATTAGCGGAATTAAAATAAATTTCTCAACTTTATAAGCTATTGATTCCCCAAAACTTATGAACTCGTATATATTCTCATTTCTAAAAGTTTCAATCCTGATCCTTGGGCTTTCTGCCTGTAGCCAGACTGCTGAAGATGCTGGTTTTATCATGACCGTAAATGGGAAACTGGACCCCAATGAAATGGGAATCACCCTACCCCATGAACATATCACTACTGATTTTATTGGGGCTGATAAAATTAAACAACCTCAATATCAGCAGGATAGTGCTGTAGAAATAATATTGCCGCATTTAAATGGATTACTGGAAAATGGAGTGAATACTTTATTCGAATGTACTCCGAA
>JAHQVQ010000074.1 GCA_019634305.1 Flammeovirgaceae bacterium
TAAGAGATAAACAGGATTTATTAGCAATGATTGCTTTTGATACTGTAGTTGAAAATCTTAAAAACAATGAATTACATAATAAACTTACTTCAAAAATAGAATTGATTGATCAGGAAATTTCCGAAGCCATTAAGTGATTATTTTTTATCTTATTTTTTCCATTCCGTATTTATTTCAGTTTTGCCCACCTGACAGCTAGGTAAGTCCTCCAAATTGCTGAAACATTTTGTTTATCTGCAATTATAAAGGGAAGTACTACTTTTTAGATTTAACTATTTGAACAATGACAACAGAAATACTGATAGCAGCCACCGTTGCATTTGCAGTGGGTGTGTTTGTGGGAAGGATTCTTTTAAAAAGGTTCTTCAAGCAATATGAAATTAATGCCAAAAAGAAAGCCGACTTATTACTAAAAGAAGCAGATCTTAAAGCAGAAGCATTAAAACAGGATAAATTATTAGAGGCAAAGGAAAAATTTTTAAAACTAAAATCTGATTTTAATAACGAATCAAACAAAAAGAAATCTCAGTTAATTAGTAATGAAAATAAACTGAAACAAAGGGAATCCAACCTCAAACAAAATGAGCATAAAATTAAGCAAAAAGAGGGGAATCTGGCAAAGCAGAGCGAAATGCTTAAGAAAAAGGGAGAGGAGATTGAGGAAGTGAGAGGTAATATTAAATTACAGGTTGAGGTTCTGGATAAAAAGCTGGCAGAAGCAGAAAAGGACAGGCTTGAACAAATAGAAAAGTTGGAGAAGATTTCCAACCTTAAAGTAGATGAAGCCAGGGAGCAATTAATTGAGGCGCTGAAAGATGAAGCCAAGTCCAAGGCTTCTATTCATGTAAAACAAATTATTGATGAGGCTAAATTGGGAGCTACTAAAGAAGCTAAAAAATTAGTTTTAGCTACGATACAGAGGACTGCTGCTGAACACGCTATTGAGAATTGTGTTTCTGTTTTTAACCTTGAAAGCGATGAATTAAAAGGTAAAATAATTGGTAGAGAAGGAAGAAATATCCGAGCAATTGAAGCTTCCACCGGGGTGGAAATAATTGTAGATGATACACCTGAGGCAATAATTATTTCTGGTTTCGATCCGGTGAGAAGGGAGGTGGCAAGAGTTTCATTACATCGATTGGTAGCTGATGGAAGAATTCATCCAGCCAGAATTGAGGAAGTTGTAGAAAAAACAAGCAAAAATATAGAGGAGGAGATTTTGGAATTGGGAGAAAGAACTGTGATTGATTTAGGTATTCATGGTCTTCATCCACAATTGGTAAAAGCTGTGGGTAGAATGAGATTCAGGTCTTCCTATGGTCAGAATTTATTACAACACTCCAGAGAAGTGGCTAATTTAGCAGCAACTTTGGCTTCAGAATTAGGGCTTAATGCAAAAATGGCTAAAAGAGCTGGCTTGTTACACGATATTGGGAAAGTTCCTGATGAAGAATCTGAGTTGCCACACGCAATTTTAGGAATGAAATGGGCTGAAAAATATGGAGAGCATTCCGATGTTTGTAATGCAATAGGAGCTCACCACGATGAAATTGAAATGAAATGTATGAGAGCCCCGATTATTCAGGCTTGTGATGCTATTTCGGGTTCAAGGCCAGGTGCCAGAAGGGAAATGATGGAGTCATATATCAAGAGGCTGAAAGATCTTGAAAGTCTGGCGATATCCTTTAAAGGGGTAAATAAATGTTACGCTATGCAGGCTGGGAGGGAATTAAGAGTAATGGTGGATGCTGAAAACGTAAGTGATGAATCAGCAAGCCAGCTATCTTTTGATATTTCCAATAAAATTGAAAAAGATTTGCAATATCCTGGTCAGATAAAAGTAACGGTTATTAGAGAAATGCGGGCTGTAAACTTTGCCAGATAGAAATAAATTAGTTTAGCAAAAATTGAGACCGAATGGAGAGTTTTTTTCCAGTCGGTCTTTTTTTATTTATCACAATGCTTTTGAGATGGTAGCCTATAATTTTGTTGCTTAACAGCAATCTTCAAATATACATAAGGTGAAAAAAATAACTTATTTACTAATTTTTATAATTGCATTTTCCAATTGTAGTATAGACAAGGAAAGTCCTGAAGAAAAGAAGAAAAAATTAAAAACTAAAGTTGAAAAAACTTTTGAGAGCGTAAAAGGAGATTTTGCCCTGGCTTACATTTCCCTTGATAATCCATCTGATTCTTTGCTTATAAATGCCTATGAAGATTTTCATGCAGCAAGTACCATGAAAACTCCTGTCATGATTGAGGTTTACAAACAAGCCAGTGAAGGGAAGTTAAATATGGATGATTCCATCCTGATTTACACAAGATTTAAAAGTATAGTTGATACTTCCTCTTTTATTTTAGATTCCGCATCTGATTCTGAAAAGACGCTTTATGAAAAAGAAGGAGAATTATTACCATTTAAGGAAGTGATGTATAAAATGATTATTGAAAGTAGTAATCTGGGTACAAATCTGCTTGTGGAAATGGTGGATGCCAAAGCTGTAACTCAAACCATGCGTGAGCTGGGTGCTCCAAAAATAAAGGTGCTTAGAGGAGTAGAAGATTTAAAAGCTTACCGACAAGGTTTAAGTAATTCTACAACAGCTTATGATCTCATGAAAATATTTGAAGGTCTAGGAAATGGCACTGTGGTTAATGAAAAGGCTTCAAAGGAAATGGTTGATATTTTATTAGATCAGAAATTTAATGAGATTATTCCCTCCAAACTTCCTGAAGATGTGAAAGTAGCACATAAAACTGGCTGGATAACTGGAGTTCATCATGATTCAGCCTTATTGATTTTGTCAAATGCTAAAAAATATGTTTTAGTACTGCTTTCAAAAAAACTGGAAGATGAAGAAAAAGGTGTTGAAGCTTTAGCTAATATTTCTAAAATGGTCTATGATTATGTGGTGAGTGAATAAGCATTATTGGTATACAATACCAAAATAACCTAAAATACCATTGAAGTAGGCTGTAGCTACTTCTTCTACTCTTTTGGGTCCTTTCAGTAAATTGAGATCAATTTCTCCTGCTGAAAGCGCGTCAATTTCCAAAATGTTGTCCTGACAAAGTGGCTCTCCATAGCAAACAGGTCCACGAATTAATCTTGTAAGTACTAAATTTCTGCTGAAAACGCCCTCGAATTGTGTTTCTTTAGTAGTATGCCTGATATAAGAAAGGTTTTTCTTTGGGTGGACATAAGCCACTTTTAGGTGATCATTAAATTGTCGGGCGATTTCTTCTCCAAGTCCTAAGGATTTATCAAGATCATCTGAGAAAATAAGCCTTAGGAATTCTAAACGGCTTCTTGGGGCTACTAATTCTCGTGTTAAAAAACTTCCCGGAACAAAAACCATAGAATAATTCTCCGCAGTTGGGTAGATTATTTTATGTGACCTGGTTCTATCAAAATAATTGGTTTCGTCTACATTGAAGTGAATTACAATACTCAAATCAGGATTAAATTCATTTATTTTATTTGCCCTTTTTTCAAAATCCAATCCTTTGAAAAAGCGGTGATAGATGGCCGATAGGGTAGCTTTATTTAAAAAATAATGCGCGGTCTTGTTCTTTATATTACCATTTTCCAATTCTGACTTTACTGCCTTATGGAAATCTTGAGCATGCCATTCTAAAAAGGTTTTACCAAAAGCAGTTTCACCGGAATGATGTCGGGTAAGCATTACTTCTGCCCCAAGAGGTTCCAGATAACTCGCTAATAACTTTGAAGTCAATAAGGCAAGGTTTCCTTCATTAAACTCCACCGTATCGCCATTTGAATTCACAGATTTTATGAATTTTCCTTCCATCATGGCCAATTTCATTCCGCCACCAACATGACCTGGGTCTATTGCTATTTTTATACCTTCAAGCGGAGTTGAAACAGGAGTTTTAATTTCTGATTTTTGGGGAGATGCCTTTGGGTTATTTATACCAAGGTCAGAAAATTTTGTAATTCCCTTCTGGGCTAATAGGGAATAAAGACTATCAGGTTCAAGGGAATTGATCAAATTGGTGAAAAGATCAACTTCATTAAAAAATATTTTTGTTTCTACTTTCCCAGCTGCTTTATCTTTTGGTGAAGCGAAAATTGAAAGTCCATCTTCTTCCATCCGGAAATAATCTTTTACTCCTTCATTCCTGACCAGAAGGTTTAACCTTTCCTGTTGAGTTAAATCAATGGTTTTGGCCTTGATTGTACGAAAATTCTTTACCACTATCTTCCTGTGCATTTGAGGTAGAATTGAGGTAAGAAATAGCAAAACCAGTACAAGACCGGGGAAAAAAAATTTAAAAAATCTTATCAATTTTGAATACTATGTATAAATTAAGCTCCTTTTTAACTATAAAGGTAGCTTTTAAAAAAGTTTGTCGGCTATCTTTATTTATCTTGTCCATTTATTAACCTTTTAGATGTGAAGTCAACAATTCTTTTTTCCAACCAGTACTCTCCGTCAGCATTAAATTCTACAAATCCAACATGCCCACCATTTTGTGTGGCAAGGAAATAAAAATCAGGATTTTCTTCAGCTTGCTTAAATGGAAAACATCCCTCAGTAAGAAAGGGGTCGTCCAAAGCACTTATGAGTAACGTTGGTATTTTTATATCTTTAATAAACTTTTTACTGCTACATTTTGAATAAAAATTAACTGCATTTTCGTATCCATGAACTGGTGCAGTATAAATATCGTCAAATTCCCGCAATGTTTTTATTTTTTTTACTTCTTCAATAGTGAGTTCAGGAGAATGTTTTTTTATTTTTTGTATCAGCTTAGGTTTTAGACTTTTCAAAAAACGATTGGCATAAATCCAGTTTATCTTATCTGCAGCACTTCCTAAATCACAAGGAACAGAAACTCCAACTGCGGATTTTAAAATTTCCGGAGTAAGCTTATTTCCTGCTTCCCCCAAATATTTTAAAGTCATATTTCCTCCCAGGCTGAAACCAACTATGGTCATCTCTTTATAATCATAATGCTCAGCTAGGTAATCTACCACTTCAAACACATCCTCTGTGGCACCACTATGGTAAGATCGATACAGATGGTTTAATTCTCCACTGCAACCTCTTAAATTCATTCCCACAATATCCCAACCCGACTTAAGCATGGCATGAGCAATTGCTTTTAAATATAGGGATTCGGTACTTCCTTCAAAACCGTGGATAAGTAAAGCAATTTTTTTAGCATTATTTTTTTGCCAATCCAGGTCTATAAAATCACCATCCTTAAGATTCAGCCTTTCTCTTGTGTAATTTACATCTTTCACTTTCCTGAAAAATACAGGATAAATAGTATGTAAATGATTATTTCTAAGGAGGATTGGGGGAGTGAACTTTGGATTGTAAATAACAGGCATAAACTATATTGCTTCCTTTAATTGAAAACAAAAAACTGTTTTAAGGTAAAAGGATCTTAATATTATCAAAAAAAGGAATTTTTTTTGTACAAAAAGCAAATAAATAAAAATTAATTGTCATTTCGATAATTCCCATCCAAAAACCATTTCTACCTATAATATCAATCATTTATAGCTTTATGTAAAATGCCTGAAATTTAATCAAAATATTATAATCTATTACAAGCTAGTAAAGTTAAGATGGTACTTTGTTTTGCATAGAACCTTTTATACATTTGTAATGTTAAACAGATAAGAATATTATATAAAAGTATAGAGGTATTGTAGATATAGGTAGACAGGATAGACAACTTAAATCTTCAAACCTATATGGCCATTTCAAATTTGATGGATTATGAATTTAGAAAATACCCAGGTGCAAATGAGAAAAGGTATTCTGGAATTTTGCATTTTGAAAATAATTTCGAAAGGAGAAGTTTATGCCACAGATGTGTTGGACGAACTTAAAAGTGCCAGAATGATGGTGGTGGAAGGTACCTTATATCCCTTGCTTACCAGATTAAGAAAAGCTGAATTAGTAGATTATAAATGGGTAGAATCCACATCAGGCCCCCCCAGAAAGTATTATACATTAACCAAAAAAGGGACAGGTTTTTTAACCCAACTCACCAATACCTGGGAAGAATTAATTACTTCAACCAATCAGATACTAGAGTTTATTGATGGAAAGAAGAAGGAGAGTGAACCTATAAAGGAGGTGGAGAAGGAAGCAGAATCAGCAAAACCAAGAAGAAAAACAACCAGGTCTACAAAAAAAGATCAAAAACCAGTGAAGAAAGGTACTGGTGATAAGGAAGTAGGGAAGAGTAAGGATAAAGAGTAAATTTACTTTTAAGAAATTTTTGTTCATAGAAAATACAGTCAACTGCTTAAAGAGAATTGACAATGAAAAAAAATATAAGTATAAATGTTGGTGGAATAATTTTCCATATAGAGGAGGATGGTTACGATAAATTGAAAAATTATCTGGCTTCTATTAACCGCTATTTTTCTACTTATGAGGATAGCACTGAAATAATTGCCGATATAGAAAGTAGAATTGCTGAAATATTTTTGGCTAAACTCACGGAATTTAAACAGGTAATTACCTCCGAAGATGTAGACGATCTGATTGAAACAATGGGTAGAATCTCAGACTTTGAGGCTGCAGAAGAGATTGTGGATGAAACCTATTCTGAAGAACCCCAGTACGAATCAGAATTCACGGAAGAAAAAACTCAAACGAAAGCTAAGAGTAAAAAGAACTTTTATGAGGAAGAGAAAGCCGAAGGACATAAGAAAATTTATAGGGATGAAAAAAGAAAACTAATTGGAGGAGTGTGTGCGGGAATTGCACATTATTTTAACTTCGATCCACTTTGGATAAGGTTGTTCTTCTTGCTTCCATTCTTTGGACTTATTCTTAAATCAAGTATGATTTGGGTACTGCTTTCCATATATATAATAGCATGGGTAGTAATTCCCGGCTCAGATGATTTGGAAGAAGATGAATCAGTGAGAAGGTTATTCAGAGATGGAGAAGATGGTGTTTTGGGAGGTGTTGCCAGTGGTATTGCCAGTTTTTTTGGTGTGGATGTTAATCTGATTAGGTTATTATTTGTAATAGGAACATTTCTGGGTGGTGTAGGAATCATTGTTTATTTGGTGGTCTGGTTTATTACCCCAGAGGCTAGGTCCATTACAGAAAAGATGCAAATGAAAGGAGAACCTATCACCCTTTCTAATATTGAGCAAAAAATAAAGGATAGTCTTAATTTGGATGAAGATGAGGATGAAAACATTTTTGCAAAAATATTACTGTTTCCCTTCAGGTTAATTTCAATGATAATCGAAAACCTGGATACGGATTTAAAGCCAATCGCCAGATTCTTTTTTACTGTCCTTACTACACTTCTGGGGATCATACTTGTATTTATCTCCTTTATTGTCACTATTGTTTTAGTGGTGTTATTAGGTGTGATTTTTGGAATGATAGGTTTTCAGGAGACATCTTCACTTGTTTCCATGTTTGGCTTTCCATTCGATGCCAGTGATCTCTCCATCAATATGTTTCAAAGTAGTATTCCTCCTGTAGGATTGTTGTTTGCCTTTATCACTGTCTGGATACCATTTATTTTTGTAGGAATTTTAGGTCTTTCTTTAATAGCTAAAAGGATTATTACTAGTCCGATTGCCAATTGGGGATTTCTTGGGATTTGGATTTTAGCGCTTATTGGAGCTGGAGTTACCATTCCTATTTTTGTAACAGAATTCCAGACTGAAGGGACTTTTAAGAAAACTACTACCTATCAACTTCCTGCTGAAAAAATCAAGTTTGGTCTGTATAACAATGATTTTGAAGGAGAAATTACCAAAATAAAATTAACATTAAGTGGTCACGATAATGAAGAAATTGAGTTGGTGGAACGTTATGAATCAAGGGGGAAAACAAGGCAATTTGCAATAGAAAATGCTAAAAATATTGCCTATAATTACAAGTTTTCAGATTCAATTTTTGTTTTTGATTCCAATTTTAAATTAAGAGGTGACACCCCTTATAGAGGTCATCGGCTTGACTTAAGGATGTATATTCCTTACAATAAAGAGTTTATCCTTTCAGAAGATTTATCGACTATTCTCAATTATTATCCTCTTTATTCCAACGGTTATTCTTTTAATCAGCTGGGGAGTAATATTTGGGTTTTCAATGAGGATGGATTAAAGTGTAAAACTTGTAAGGAAACTGAAGAAAATTCTAGTACTAAGAAGAAAAGAAATTCTAATACAAATACGAGAGATTATGATTTTAAGGATTTTGAAGAGTTAAGAATTACTGGAGCTTTTAATCTCGAACTAAAAGGAGGCAAGGATTATAAAATATCTGCCAATGTAGATAGGGGAAACCTTGACGATTTGATTTTGGATCAAAATGGAGACAAACTTTGGATAAGGCAAAAAGAAGAGCATTCTTCCAGATCGAAAAGCAGTATGGTAAACCTTGTCATTTCAGTTCCTCATTTATCTAACTTAAAGCTGGAGGGCGCTATAAAAAGTAAAATCACCAATATAAAAGCTAATGACCTTAATTTAAGACTTTTAGGAGCTGTAGAGTGTGATGCTCATGTAAATACAAATGAACTTTCAGTTCATGTAACAGGGGCATCAAAGCTTGATTTAAAAGGTGAAACTAAGGAAATGAGCTTAGGAGTAACAGGTGCATCAGAGGTAAATGCTTTTGAACTTAAAGCAAAAAGTGTAGAGGTGGAAGCATATGGTATAAGCAATGCAAAGGTTTTTGCATCTAAGGAATTGGATATTAAATGTGCCTTTGGAAGTAATGTTGATTACAAGGGCGACCCAAAACTTGTTACAAAAGATAGTAATTTGGAAGATGATGAAAATCTTCATTTGGATTTTTGAAACCTTAAAAAAGTCAACAAAAATATTATTTAGAAATCTGGAAATAAAGTATTTTTCTATGAAATTTTCTCAAATTTGTGGCAAAATTTAGCGCTTGTACTACACAATAGAATAGTTTTTCTATAAGTACTTGTGGCTAGTAATTACAACAATACACTTGCTTAATATTTCATTAATGCCACAAGAAACCCAAAAGCCTCTGCTCAAACACTGGTTACTTTTAATCTTGCTTTCCATTATTTGGGGAAGTTCTTTTATATTAATCAAACGCGGACTTTTAGTTTTTAATGCTGCCGAAACAGGTGCTATCAGGGTGGTTTGGGCTTTTATTGTGTTACTTCCTGTAGCGCTTCTTAAGCTTAAAAAGATTCCAAAGGGCAAGTGGAAATATATTATTAATGCAAATCAACAGTTAAAAACCGAGTAAAATCAAAATAGCAGCCGTAGTTTTCCCAAAGACATGTACCTTCAAACCCTTTGAAGAACGCACTTTAGAAGCATTTTGAATATCAACTTTTTCAATAATCCAATTAAAGA
>JAHQVQ010000075.1 GCA_019634305.1 Flammeovirgaceae bacterium
ATCCATCATTTTATAGAAGCCAAGAAACTGGCTTTTGAAGACCGGGCAAAATATTATGCCGATCCTGCTTTTAATAAGCTTCCTATTGATCAACTTATTTCAGAAGCATACGCCAATGAAAGAAGAAAATTAATCAATTCAGACAGAGCTGCCAGAACTTATGATGCAGGAAAACTAGAACAGGGCAACACCATTTATATGACCGTTGCGGATAAATTTGGCAATATGGTTTCTTTAATTCAAAGTAACTACAGGGGAATGGGTTCGGGAATGGTTCCACCAAAATTGGGCTTTATGTTACAAGACAGAGGAGAATTATTTTCTCTGGAAGAAGGCCATTATAATGTAATAGAGCCTGGTAAGAGACCATTTCATACCATCATCCCGGCATTTATTACCAAAGATGGAAAGCCATGGGTAAGTTTCGGATTGATGGGTGGTGCCATGCAACCACAAGGGCATGCCCAGATCGTGATGAACCTGATTGATTTTGGGATGAATTTGCAAGAAGCCGGAGATGCGCCAAGAATGCAACACGAAGGTTCACCGGAACCAACTGGTGGGACAATGACAGATGGCGGAGCTGTTTTACTGGAATCGGGAATAGAATATGAGACCATTAGAGCCTTAATGAGAAAAGGTCATAAAATAAGTTATAGTCTGGGAAGCTATGGAGGTTATCAGGCGATTATGTGGGATGAAGAAAACAAGGTTTATTATGGCGCTTCCGAATCCAGGAAAGATGGCCAGGCTGCTGGGTATTGATTGAACATTTTGTTGGCGCATGCGTGCCGCGTGTGCCTAAATATTTGGTTGAAATGTAAATGCATAATTTTTTACTTCGATGGGTTGGAAATTCCATTTTTTATATTGAGTTAAATACTAACCTTTCCGAAGTCACAGACTTCTACAGTAATATTTCAAATTGATTTGAAGATCCAAGTGGCACACTTGAACCAGTTTGGGCCTAGCCAGTTGAATGTTATTTGGAAAAAATACAGGAATTAATTATTGAAAAAAAGGAGCTTTTTTATCTAAAAATCACTAATTTAAAATAGTAAAAAATGGCTTTATGATAATAAATTATTTCTTTAAAATATGCCCGAGTTAGTAAATGATTATAGTGTTTTAAATTTTGAAATTTTTTCAAAAGGTAGAGGCGGTTGTTACAACTTTAGTGGAATGTATTTAGAAGCAAGGAGAGGATATGGTGGTTTGAATCATAAATCTGCAATTTTATATTTTGAAGAAATTGAAAAATTAGATAGTTACAATGCTTGGTCAAATGGAAAAGGGATTTTTTTTCACAGAAAAATAGAATTAGGGATATTTAGAAACAACAAAAGAAATAAAGAAACCTATGTGATTTTTACTGAGTATAAAGGCGGACCTCATTTTATGGGATGGCAAGAGTTTTGGGTTTTTAAGGTTTCTTTAGAAGAATTAAAGGATATAAGAAATGGTAATATTAAATTTTTTTTAAAATATAGCTTAGCAGAAAGGCTTAAATATTAGATTTCCCCCCACCTGGCGCAAGTTTTTAACTTGTGCCTAATCATCTGTTGAAAGAAAAATGAAGAAGTCACAGACTTCTGCTGTCATATTTCAAATTAATTGTTAGGTCCAAGTTTACAAACTTGAACCAGTTTTGAGGATAGCTAGAATAGATTCTGGATGAATAATATAATAATCTCAATTTTTGCACTTATCGGAATTCCAAGATACAGGGAATTCAAAAACTCTAATTATGGGAGAGAGGATGGATGGTATATTGAACTTAAAGGAGAGGTTCTAGGAGAACTCATAGAGTGTAAATGGGAAGATATGTTCTGGGACAGTTATGAAATTCATTCCATAGCGGAAGACAAAGAAAAAAGTTTGTTTGATACCAAATTATGGGATAATAACAGATTTGATTTTCGGAATAAAAAATTTAATAATTATGCTAAGTTCGCCTTTCCATCAGGAATACATGAAAATATAACTATTGGAAAAGGACAAAGAATAAGAATGCGTGGGCTTTATATTTTGAAACCTTGAATTCTATTTTAACCTAGAATAATACACAATCAACTGGCGTAACTGAACTACTAGCCTCTAATAATTAATTTGAAATACATATGTGAAAGTTTCTAACTTTATGGAATATTGGAAAGTCGTGTTTTGAAAAAACTATATTTTCCTTCCCCATCTGGCGCAAGTTTTTAACTTGTGCCTAATCATCTGTTGAAAGAAAAATGAAGAAGTTTCTAACTTCGGTGAAAATTGGGACCTTGATGGCTATGGTTGTAAACTTAAACCAGTCTGATTTTTTGATAAGCAGGCTGCTGAGTATTAAACAATTTCCATTTCTACTTCTTCCCCAATTTTCATGATATAATCTACCAGATTTTCTTTTTTGGAAAGGTTTAGTTTTTTTCGAAGTCTGTATCTCGCAGTTTTCACACTTTCCGGGGAGATGCCTAAAATTGAAGCAGCTTCTTTCAAATTTAGATTAAGCTTTAAAAGGGTACATAATTTCAATTCACCATGGGTAATTTCCGGATATTCATTTTTTAACGTAGTGAGGAAGTTTTGGTGGACCTGTTCAAAATAGAGTCGGAAATCTTCCCAGTCTTTATCTATATTAAATTTATTATCAATCATTCGGTTTAGGCTATTTAATTCCCTGGAAATATTGCTTTTGGGATTTTTCTTCAACTGATTGATGCTGTCTTTAAGTTCTTCCATCAATTCATTTTTCTGTATAAAATTAATGGTATAGGAAGTCAGTTCCTTATTTTTAAACTCAATTTTTTTCTGTAATTCAACTTCCTTCAACTTAGAATTTTCCAATTCCAATTCAGATAAAGCTTTTTCTCTATGATGCAATTCCGCATCCTTCTTCATTTTCAATTTTTGCTTTCCATAAATTAAATAAGCAATAAAAATAACCAACACAATTCCCCCAATTAAAGAATATCGGAAATACCTTTCCAGTTTGCTTTGTTGCTCCAGGTAGGTAATTCGCTGTTTTTTCAATTTATTTTGTTCCTGTTCATCCTTTACTTCCAGAAAGGTTTGGAGATCTGCAATTTGCATGGCTTTTTCTTCATTGAACAAACTGTCTTTTACCGCCACATAAGCCTCAAAATATTCCAGTGTTTCCTTGTGATTCTCTTTGGCTTCCGCAATGATTTTAAAATCGAAATAAATATCCCTTAGCCATTTTTTATAGCCATAAGACTTTGCAAGTTCAAGTGCTTCATTAAGATATACAATTGCCTTGTCATACTTTTTTTGAGCGATGTAAATACTGGCTATGCATTCCAGATTATGCGTATATCCACTTTTATCATCCACTTCTTCCCGGTATGGAAGGGCTTTTAAACAATAATCAAGCGCTTCTGGCAAATTCCCCGTTTCCCTTTTTATGAGCCCAATGATGTTGTAAACCTCCCCTATTCCATAAGTATAATCCAGTTGCTGGTATAACTTTAAACCCTTATCCAGATAATCCAAAGCCTCCTGAAATTTCCCCTGCTTATAATAAACATCTCCAATATTGGTGGAAATTCCCGCCACGGTCCTCAGGTTATCTGGAATAGTTTCATGCAGCTCCAGCGACTGCACATAATATTCCAATGCCTTATCATAACTTAATTTTTCACTATAAACCTGACCTATATTAGTAAGTGTATTGGCAGTACCCAGCCGATCCGAAATTTGTTTATAGGTTTCCATTGCAGAGATGAGATATGCCAAAGCCAACTCATAATTTCCCTTATCCCAGTGGGCTACTCCAACCACTCGGCTGGCAAAGGCAATCCCGGGCAAGTAGTTTATTTGATTGGCAATTTCCAGACTTTCCTCTCCATAAGCAATAGAAGAATCCGGGGAAATAATCCAGAATTTATAACCCAATGAATTTAACAAATCCACTCTGGTACTGTCCTCATTGGTATGTGTCTGAATTCTCAATTTCAGACTATCAATTGAAAATTGCCTTAGTTGATTTTGGGCAGATAAATAAAAACTAAATAGAAAGCAAACCGGAAAAAGCATCCAGCGTTTATGATTACTAAAAAAATAAGGCTTATAGTTAAATTTCATTTTCGATGACTTTTTCTGTTTGCTAACTTATAATTAAGATTCTATTATCTGAATTCCAGCCTCCAACTTCTAATTTCCCACCTTAAAAAACCTATTCCTGCAAAACCCACATCAATCCATTGATATCATCCTGCCCGCCAAATTGGCGATTAATCGCTTCGGTAACATTTTCCAAGTTCGATTCTAGTTCTGTATCAGGGTAATTCCATCTTTTGGGTACGATTCCCCCATTTTGAACACCATTTCCACTATTGTCTAAAACTGGTAATCCGGTTCGTCTTAGGCTATATGCACCTAACCAATCAGTATTAAGGAAAAGTGCCAAATACTTCTGTGTAAGGATTTGGTTCATTCCTTCATTTGGAGAAAAAACTACATTGGATTGTGTTAAATACTCATTTATACTATTCCCTTCAATATTATAAAATTCCATGGAAGACACAATTCCGTTTTTATAATGAGTTTCAGGGTTACTACTAATCCAACCTAATTGGGCAGCTTCCGCCAGAGTAAATTCCTGCTCAAAATAGCTTGCTGTAAGACTTGGTTCGTTTGCAGGATCAGAATAATACCTGGAATGAATTGGTGATCCATTTCCTTTTTGAACAGCTTCTTGATTATCCTCCAGAAGATTACTTCCTTTTATTCCATTAAAAGCTTCGAGATCCGTTGGAGAAATGCCATTGTCTATGGCAACTTTCTCTGGTTCTGCCATTTTAAATAACCTTGGATCATTTCTCTCTTTAAGTAAATCCACAAAATAAGCATCCAAGAAATAGGAAGTTTCAAATTTTGGATCTTCAAAAAATGGATATTCCTCACCTTCCGCCAAATCAAAATAAAAATTAGTGTTATCTTCATTGCTGCTAAAAATGGGGAACTCATTCGGATTTTCTACTATCTCCTTAAAATCAGCTATAATATTTAGATCAGGATCATTGGTTTTTAAGGACATTCCTATCAAAAACCTCAACCTTAAAACATTACTTAATTTCCGCCATTTCATCACGTCTCCATTATACACCACATCTCCACCAATCATTTCAGCGGAAGGATCAAGCATTTCATTAACTTCTTTTAAATCATTAAGTACTTTGATATAAATATCTTTTTGGAAATCATATTTGGACTGACCAAGTTCACCTCCATTGGCAATCACTTCCGAGTAAGGCACATCACCAAAAAGCTGGGTAATTCTATCAGCAATATAGGCTTGAAATAGTTTCCCCACAGCCTGGTAATTTTTCAATCCGGCTTCTTTTGCTTTTTCTTCAAGTTGTACCGCTAGTTTCAGTCTATCATAAAATAAAAATGGAATACTCGACCAGGTATAATATTGAGCATTTAATGCTTCATCAGTATGAACAAGATAGCGATTCGCCAATGCCGGACTCTGGAATACATTTCGGGCAAATACCTGAGTTTCCAGCTCAGTAACTAAAGCATCCAATTTAGTAATATCAGAAATTCCCGGCTCTTTATCCTCACACCCATTAATGAGGAAGAATAAAATGAAAAGGGTAGTTAAGCATATTTTATTTGTCATGGCTTTATTAGCTTTTTGGTAGTTTAATATTAGTTTTTGAATGTTTATTTAATGAGATTAAATTCAGTTGAAAAAATTGATACTGGTATTTAAATAATGAAATTTTGCAAACAAATTAAATAAAATAGAGTATTGAAGATGCTTTAGATAATTGCTCCATTGTTTACCTATGTTTACCTGATTATGTTACAAGTTTAATTTTTTTGTTGACCAATATCAAACTGAAAAATGGGCGAAAGCTAAGCAAATTTCATCAATATTAACTGTTAAATATTAGCACATCTAATCAATTTAATAATTGTATAATAGCACTTTAAATTAATTAAGAGCCTATTTTGATAGTAATTGGTGGTTTTTATAATTTCACCAATCCTTCTTTTTTATTCAATCAATTTGTCAACAAAATAATTCCAATTGTACACCTTTTGTACACCTCCATTTCAGGTTATTGTTCACCTCAAGTCCACCCGAAAAACTTTACTTTAACCTCATTCTCCCCGTATGTTTGTACCAGATCGATCACCCAAATATTTTTTTATGTTCTCTAACAAATTGTTTTTAATCATGAAAATTCAAAAATTAATTTATCTGTCAATGTTTATTGGATTACTAAGTTGCGAACAAAACGAAGTAAACCCTATTGATGAACCAAATGACGAACCAGTTAATCAATTAAACATTTCTAATGATCATCTTTCATTGGATGGCTCAACATTATATCTATTTGCAAAAGATTTTGCAGGGGAGTCCCTTTGTGAAGACGGATGCGCTGAAAAATGGCCACCAGTATTTGCAGACCAGGTAAGTGAATTTGAACTAAATGATGGCTTGGAAGCTGAAAATTTTGGCATTGTTACTCGCCCTGATGGAAGTAATCAGCTCACTTATTACGATTTTCCTCTTTATAAATTTGTAGATGACTTTCAGGGAACTGATATCAAACCAGGTACTGAATTGGGTGAAGGTATAGGTGGGGTATTTTTTGTCGCGAAACCTTATACAGTATTTTTAGCCCAAGGTGAGCTTGAAGGAGAATTTGCTCGAAAATTCCTGATTGATTTTAAAACAGGAAAAACACTTTACTTTTTTAATATAGATAATCCATTGAATAGTAATTGTGAAAATGGAGGTTGCTTTGCTGCCTGGCCTCCCTACTATAAAGAAAATATCACAGCTCCTTCGATTTTGAAAACCAGCGATTTTGAAAGTTTTAAAAGGGATGGAGACGACAAACTTCTTCAATCAGCATTACTAGAACACCCATTGTACTATTTTGCCCAAGATGGGAAAAGGGGGGACACCAAAGGACATAATTTCAACGGAGGTACTTGGATAGTTGCCGATGTGGTTGATGTCCCACCTTTCCAATAGGGCATTAACCTAATCATTTAGGATTTTCCTAAATGAAGTTTAAAAATCTCCTCTGCATCCCCACCATAGGGGAACATTTTTTCCCCTCCTTGAGGGGTGAGAGGAGTTGCCTTGTGCAGCAGAGTTTAACAGGTGCAGTTTTACTGCACCTGTTTCTAAAAAAATAATCTAAACCCTAAATCAAAAAGATCATGAATAATCAGTCATTAATCCTAAAAATCATATTGTTTGTTTTTATCATCAGCTTGTCATATGCTTGTAAATATGATGAGGTAGTTGAGCCAGACAACACGCTTCCTCTTGAACCAGAAGAATGTGCAGAAATAGCATTTTCAGCTGATATAAAAACCATAATTGAAACCAGTTGTGCCAGATCTAACTGCCATGTAGCCGGAACTGGTTTACCCGATTTCACTAAGGATAGTAATATAAAAGCAAAAGCAGGTAGGATTAAAGCCAGAACAGGTGCGAAGACTATGCCTCCTGCCGGACCACTTCCACAATCTGCTATCGATAAAATTGCTTGCTGGGTGGAAAATGGCGGTCAGGTAGATAATTAGAAGTTTCCAGTGTGAATCCTCCATTACTTATTTTTTATCCAAACTATTTTACCATGAAAAAACTTATTAAAAAATACTGGATTATTCCGGTGCTACTCACTATTACCCTGATTGGTTTTTCAACCTATATGTATAACAAGCCTAGGAAAAATATCATTGATGCCGGAGCCAAATACAAAGTAAGTTCAAAAAAGCTTTTTGCCGATTTTGAGTCCAATGAAAACCAGGCCAATAAACGGTACTTAAATCAGGTGATTGAAGTTGCCGGGAGTGTCAAAGAGGTTAGTAAAAACCAGCAAGGAGACTTTATTGTAGTATTGGATTCTGATGGAGGATTTGGAACAGTTCGGGGTACTTTAATCAAAAACCAGAAATTAGAGATTGACAAAATTAAAGAGGGAGAAGCCATTACCCTTAAAGGCATTTGCACAGGAATGTTACTCGATATCATTTTGGTGGATTGCTATGTAATAGGGGAAACCTAAAAAATCATTATTTCATAACAATTTACACATCAGTTTATATTTCAAAAATTAATTTAATTAACCAATCACAAATACTTATGAATATTTTAAAAATCTCAAGTGTTATTACCCTATTAATTGGTTTGACCACTTCAGTGTTTGCACAAAAATTTATCACTAAAAACGGACATACTTCTTTTTATTCTGAAGCGCCAATGGAAAATATTGAAGCACATAACAAAGAAGTACTCAGTATTATTGATTTCGAAAGCAATGAAATTGTAACGACCATGCTGATGAATGGATTCCAATTTAAGAAATCATTAATGCAGGAGCATTTTAATGAAAAATATGTGGAATCTGACCAATTTCCTAAAGCTACTTTTAAGGGAAAATTCACCCCAAATGAAACAATTGATTTATCAAAGGATGGCAACTATGAGTTGGCAGTAACCGGAACTTTAACCATTCATGGTGTAACCAAACCAATTGATACTTCAGCTACTATCGAAGTAAAAGATGGAGCAGTTTCCGGAAAAACCAATTTCAATGTAAAAGTGGAAGATTACGATATCTCCATCCCAAAAGTAGTAGTGGAAAATATCGCAGAAACCGTTTTGGTTACTTCTGAATTTACTTATTCGCCTTATAGCAACTAAGCACTTCGTGCAATTATTTTTGAGTTACATTCTACTTCTTTTTTAACAATTGCGGCTAATTAATGTCAATTAGTTACTAAAGTCAACAATAACTAAAATGGAAAGGTATTATAAAAAACTATTCCTCCTTTATATTTTCCTATTGATGATGATTCTGAAAGGGTTTGCCCAGGAAGATGATTTAATGAAGATATTGGAAACCGAAGGAGATGAAAAAAATCAGGTCAATTTTGCCACAGCAACTTTTAAAGGAACCCGGTTAATTCAGGGACACTCTGTAGAAACGCTTCGGGGAAATGCATTTCAATTACTCATCTCCCACCGGTTCGGAAGAATAAATGGCGGAGCATACGAATTTTTTGGGCTGGATCAATCCAATGTGAGAATTGGTCTGGAATATGGCCTTTCGGATAGATTGAATATAGGTATCGGGAGAAATTCTTTCGAAAAAACTTATGATGGATTTTTAAAATACAAAATTTTAAGACAAAGCTCGGGAGCTGCTAATCGACCTGTTTCTATGGTACTTTTCACCAGTGTTGCCCTGAATACTTTGAAAAATGAAGTCATTGATCCTGAAAGAGAAATTCTATTTTCATCTAGATTAGCTTATACTGGACAACTATTAATCGCTCGAAAATTTAGCCCTGGTTTTTCATTACAAATTATGCCCACTATTGTGCATAGAAATGAGGTAACTGAAAGTGAAGGCTATAATGATTTGTATGCCCTGGGATTTGGTGGAAGAAAGAAACTCACAAAAAGCCTGGCGCTGAATATGGAATATTATTACCGGATAAATGGTCCAGATAATAATGATTTACACAATTCATTTTCCATAGGTTTTGATATTGAAACTGGAGGACATGTGTTCCAATTGCATTTTACCAACTCCATTTCAATGGTGGAAAAAGGCTTCATCGGAGAAACCACTGGAGATTGGGCAAATGGAGATATCCATTTTGGATTTAATATTTCCAGAACTTTTAACTAACTAGCTTTTATAAGGGTTGTGTGGAAGATAAAAGAAATTGTAAAGCAATGGAACCCTATCTTTTGATAAAAGGCAATGAGGTAGAAATAAATTGAGATACAATGGAAATATTTTGTATTTCAACTACCCTCTTCTATTTACTTCAACATATTTCTAGATATTTCTGCAAGTTTTAGTAGGAATGACTATACACACAACCCTAATTTAAATTTCAAATTAGATTAATTAAACATGAGCCGGTCATTAAAATTTTTATCCATTTCCCATCACCAAGCAACAACAACAGAAAGGGCCTTATTCCATCTATCTGAGCAGGAAAAAATCGATTTACAGGAAATCATTCCTATAATCTTCCCTGATGTTATTGGTCTGATGCTGCTTTCTACTTGTAATAGAATGGAAATCTATTTCGAATCAACCATTGCACATGCTGAAAATTTAATTGAATCGCTATTGAAGTTTAAAGAATTGAATACAGGTGATTTTAATAAAAATATATTTCAGATCGGAAATGATACTGAGGAAACTTTGCAGCACTTACTATTAGTTTCCAGTGGCTTGGATTCTGCCATAAAAGGCGATTTCCAGATCATTTCCCAAATTAAACAAGCTTATAAGATCGCCATCAAAAACAATTTACAGGGAAGATTTTTAGAGCGAGCTATGCAAACTACTTTTAGGTTAGGTAAAAGAATCACGAATGAAACTGCCTTTAGAGATGGCTCGCTTTCTACAGCCTATCAATCCCTAAAAAGTATTGAAGCTCACTTTAGCAAACCTCAACTTCCCTATAAGAAATTATTAATTATCGGACTTGGCGATATTGGGAAAGCGGTGATTGAATACCTGGGGAAATTTCCATTTCAAGAGGTTTATGTGTGCAACAGAACGATTTCCAAAGCAGAAGAAATTGCCAAAAAACATGAATTCAAAGTATTGCCCTGGGAAGAAGTGGAAAAAAATAATGTAGCCATGTTCGATGCCATCATTACAGGAGTGAGTGAAAGAGCCGATTTGTTACACAAGCCAGTTTCCCAACCTGATTCCAACCCAGTTTGGGTAGATTTAGCCATGCCGGGAAATATAGCCAGCCATCTGACAGAGAAAAATAACCAGAAAATCATCAATTTGGACCACCTAAAATCAGAAGCTTCAAAAACGGCAGCAGAAAGAAAAAAAGCCATTTCGGAAGTGAAAAAGCTAATTGAATTGGAGAAAGGGAATTTTCTGGATTGGTTTGAAAGATATCAGTTGCGGCACACGGGAGATGCATGCACCATTTGATAGTCTAACAACATATTTTATAAAAATGAATTTTCAACATCTTCCTACTATAAAATCTCATCTTTTCACTAGATTTATACCAAAGGTTTTAATTAATATGCTATAAAACACTAAGTGTTATGGTTAATCGGAATAATGCACAAAATTAACTTTTAATCGAGTAATAAAGAATAATTTGATGGAACCAAATGAAGCATTTGATGAAATTTACAACCACACTCATAGGTGGAATTGGGAACCGGATTGGGAAGTCCTTAGAAAAGTATATTTAGCTTTTCCAAACTCTTATTCTGTATTAACACCTTTCGCATATTCTTATTTGGAAGAATTGATTAGATCGACAACCAGTGAATATGGTAGAGAATTATTTAATGCTGACGGAACGTTAAAAAAATATCGAAAAGTCGGCACCAAATTGATCGATTTAGCTATTGAGGAAAATAAAGATAGCAAACCTGAATTTGTTGAGATTTTACCAGAAATAAAGACCTATTTCTCACTATCTGAACCTACCGATATTGGAGACAATCGACATAGTGTTGCTCATGGATTCATGCACCCTAGATTTTGGGATCAAGATTCATTTGAAAAGTTAATTTTCGATATTGCAAGACTCTCAAAGTATGCTGGATTTTAAT
>JAHQVQ010000076.1 GCA_019634305.1 Flammeovirgaceae bacterium
CACTGATATTTTGGCTTTTAACCAATTTATTCAAAGGATTAAAAGAGAATTAAAAAAGGTGATTGTAGGCCAGGATGAAATGATAAATCTCCTAATGGTAGGACTTTTTGCAGATGGACATATTATTTTGGAAGGAGTTCCGGGAATTGCCAAAACGCTTACCGCCAAATTGTTCTCCAAAACCATTTCGGTAGATTTTTCCAGAATCCAGTTTACACCAGACTTAATGCCTGCGGATGTAATTGGCACCATGGTTTTCAATGCAAAAACTACAGAATTCGATTTTAAAAAAGGCCCGATTTTCTCCAATATTGTATTGATTGATGAAATCAACAGAGCTCCGGCAAAAACACAATCTGCACTTTTTGAGGTGATGGAAGAACGTCAGGTTTCTGTAGATGGCACCACCTACAAAATGGAAGAGCCTTATATGGTTTTAGCCACTCAAAACCCCATAGAACAGGAAGGAACATATAAATTACCAGAAGCCCAACTGGATAGATTTGTGTTTAGAATCAGACTCAATTATCCATCGCTGGAGGAAGAACAGCATCTGCTCAGAAAATTCAATACTCCAACAAAAAGAAATGATTTATTGGATATCAATACCGTCATCAATGCGGAGGAAATCAAAAAATTAAGAAGCTTAATCAGCCAGGTGCATATCAGTGATCAGCTGACTGATTATATCGCTCAGATTATTCATAATACCAGAAATAATGGTGACTTGTTTTTGGGAGCGTCTCCAAGAGCCTCCCTTGCCATTATGCAAACTTCAAAAGCCTTTGCTGCCATTAATGGACGAAGTTTTGTAACTCCGGATGACATTCAGCGAATGTGCTACCCAGTGCTTAACCACAGGGTAATTCTGAACTCGGAAAAAGAGATTGAAGGTACAGCACCCGAAGAAGTTATTAAGGAAATAATCACTAAAATTGAAGTACCCCGATGAAGGGAATCTATAACAATTTTTATTTATCATCTCTGTTCTTCAAAATTTTTGGTGGCATAACTGCGCTATTCGCCATTAGTTTTGTGTTACCAATGTTGTTTCCAATAGCCCAAACGCTTTTGGTTCTTGGCACAGCACTGGTGGTGGTAGATTATTTGGTGGTTTTTAATAAAGGTGTAAAATTTAGTGCAGAAAGGACCATTCCCAAAGTGCTGTCTTTGGGGTATGAACATCAAATACATATCAAATTGAAGAATGAGGGAAATACAACCCTAAATATCAATACCATTGATGAACTTCCTTTTCAGCTTCAAAAACGGGATTTTTCATTTTCTACCCAACTTAAACCAAAGCAGGGAAAACAAGCAGAATACAAAATAAGGGCCTTGGTAAGAGGTTCCTATTTATTTGGAGATATTATCCTATTTCTGAATTCCAAATTAAACCTGGTGGTAAGAAGATATCCAATTGCCCAGGAAACAACCGTTCCTGTTTATCCATCCATATTGGATATGAAGAAATTAGAATTGATTACATTATCTAAAGTTGCCATAAATGAAGGGATAAAAAGAATCAGAAGAATTGGGCACAGCCATGAATTTGAGCAAATTAAAAACTATACTGCTGGGGATGATTTCCAAAAAATAAACTGGAAGGCTTCAAGTAAAGGGATGGGGTTGATGGTAAACCATTATGAAGATGAAAAATCCCAACAAATTTACTCGGTGATTGATAAAAGCCGTTCCATGAAAATGCCTTTCAATGGATTAAGTCTTTTGGATTATTCCATTAATTCTAGTCTGGTCATCTCCAATACTGCTCTTAAAAAAATGGACCGAGCTGGATTATTTACTTTTTCAGAAAAAGTGGACACCGTTATCAAAGCCCAAAGAAACCAAACACAATTAAAGCGAATAATTGATGCGCTGTACAATGAAAAAGAAGGCATAGCCGAAGCCAATTATGAATTGATGTACAGGTATTTAAGGAAATCAATTTCCGGGAGAAGCCTGCTTTTTTTATACACCAACTTTGAAAGTAAATACGCACTGCAACGGGTTTTGCCTATTATCCGGCAACTTAATAAATTGCACTTATTGGTAGTAGTGATTTTCCAAAACACTGAACTAATTAATTACTCAAAGGAACATTCCAGTAATGTAGAAGAAGTTTACTTTAATACTATTGCCGATAAACTGATTTACGACAAAAAAGAAATCGTTCAGGAAATGACACAATTTGGCATACAAACTATATTAACCCACCCGGAAAACCTTTCCATAAATGTGATTAATAAATATCTGGAATTAAAATCCAGAGGGTTGATATAAAAAAAGCATCTGGAAAAATCCAGATGCTTTTTTTATATTTTATTTAATTTCTGCTGTCCAAAATCAAAGCTCCATTCTTCAAAAGTTTAATCCTTTCCATTTCTTTTCCTACAATAATATTAGCATAATAATATCCTGCAGGAAGGTGCTGAAATTTGTGTCCAATATTTTTTACAAAATTACCACCTTTTTCTTTTTCAGTAATTGACATTACATGATTTCCCATATGGTCGTAAACCATAATCTCTATTGGCTCATCAGTGTCTTTCGAAATGGCCAGATTCAATTCATTTGTAAATGGATTTGGGTAGGCTAAAACTTCAAGTGGTTTTACTTTTATAGATTTTACAGAAATTACATTACTAAAAGCAAATTTTCCATTATAATCCAATTGCTTCAATCGGTAATAAGCAATACCCATTATATTGTGATCAACATAGGTGTAGGTATTTAACCTATCTGAACTACCTTTTCCTTCAATAAAGGTCAATGTTTCAAAATCTCTTCCATCCCAACTTCTTTGCAACTCAAATCCGCTATTATTTAATTCTGAAGCAGTTTTCCAAGTAAGATTAGCATTTCCATCTAAAAATTCTCCAATAAAACTAACTAATTCGATTGGAAGGGGATTTATAAATGAACTAGGCATACCAAATGTTCCTGTGACATCCCCATTTTGCTCTGCATCTGGAATGAGAAAAGCATTTGTCACAATGACACAAGCAAGAGATGAACATGCATTCCATACAACAATTCCTCCAATTGAGATTTGGGTAAGACCTTCTCCAATTGAAGTAGAAAGACCTTCAGTAATTTCACCTCCATCCAAATAGATTCCAGAGTTGGATCCAGTAAAGCTTATAGAAGGAACACTTAACCCAGAGTTATCCATATGAAGCTCTCCCTGAATAACCATCTGCACATTATCAAGTGTTATATCATCTCCTGAAATTTCTACTGTATGCCCTGATTCAATTAAAATGATATCATCGTCAGCAGGTAATCTAGCCGGAGTCCAGGTTGAAGTAGAACGCCAATCCCCACTGCCAACAGATTTAATTGTCTCTTGTGCATGTAGATTGCCAATCAGGGTTATTAATATAAAAAGAAAAATTGCTGAGGTTTGGAATGGAAGTCGTTTGTTTGCCATTTTTATTGTTGATTTATTTTGCCAATTTTCACAGATATTAGCTTAGAAACAAAACGACAAAGACTCTCCTACTAGTTAAATAACAGTACAAAAGAATTAATTTAAATAAATATAATCCATTTTTTTCTATAAATAATCATATTATTTATAGAAAAAAAAACGAAATAACTCTACAAAAATTAATGTAGCACTATTCCGTTAGGTGTGATAATTTTGGAATTATCCTCTCACACTAGCTGAAGGAATCCTTTTTACCAAATCCGTCATTTGCCCCTGACTTTCCTGACCTATGGTGAAACAATCTACAAAATCCTGCCCCAAAGCATATTGCAAACACTCATCTGGTTTTCCTTGTAATTGTCCTCCACCAAATATTTTCATACCTATAATCCCTTTCCCCTGAGCCTTCATTTTTTTCAATTCTTTCACTACTGTTGGAACATCGGCATCCATTCTGGCACCATCAGGATTTATCCTTGCCAAATCTACCTGCACCCAATCGGAATCAGTAGCCGCTTTTAATGCTCCAAGCGTATGACAAGATACACCATGTGCTTTGATCAAGCCTTCTTCTCTTGCTATTGACAACACATCCATTGCCCCTCTTTTCTGCGTGGGCCAATTGGAATCCATCATACAATGCAGCAGCATAATATCCATATAGTCGGTCCCGATTTCCCTCCGGAACCTATCCAAATCAGCCTTCATTTCCTTTTCAGTGGTAGCATGGGTTTTGGTAAGGATTACCACTTTTTCCCTTGGGATTCTCTTTAGCGCTTCTTTCAAATGGGGATGTGTACCATACTGATCTGCTGAATCCCAGAAAAACACACCATTATCCAAAGCTGCTTCCATTAAATCAGCTACTCCTTTAATACCTAATTTTCTAGTTTGATTCGAGCTTTTGTTCACTCCGTGAGTACCAGTTCCCATTGCCAACCGAGAAACTTCTATGCCAGTATTTCCCAACATAATTTTGTCACTCGCATATTTTTTTGTGGTTCCAGCAAATAAATGGTAAGGGAATGGATTTAATGTTGCCAGACCAGCAGCTACTCCTGCAGAATTTCGAATAAAATGTCTTCTTTTCATGGTATAATTGGATGATATATTAAAAATTCATTACAAAACCTATGGCAATCTATTTCAAAATGCCCTCCAAATTCAGCTTTCTTCATTTCTAATTTATTCTTCTTTTAAGTTAGTAATTATCTTACTGAAAGTAAAGAATATTTAACCAGATTGGTGATTTTTCAGGTTGAACGGACTCCTGAATAGTCTAAAACTAGAAATTATTGGAATTTTAATAGCGGAGGAGTGCTAACAAAATCAGGTTTAGATGGAAAGAAAACTGCCTGGTTTGTTTTTGAGTAACTGAAATAGATTTCCCTTCTAAAAAAATTCTGAGTTCTCCTCCATATCCTGTTTAGTGGAATATAGTTCACTAAATTGTTGAACAATTTACACGCTTTTATAAAACTAAAAAACAAATTAAATACTTATATACCTGATATTCAAATACTTATAATTAAAACTTATCCCTGGCACTATCTTTCAACTATTATTATCACAAAAGTTTAAGATTGAGTTGTACAATCTATAAATATTAGATGGATACAACAATTGATTTAGTGAAGCACTCAATAAAGGAAAATCAATTTCTTAAGCCATTTTTTCACTTAAAACCAATATCAACTATGTTTAATAAATTGTTAGAAGAATCAATAATAAGACCGTACAGAACCAGTAGAGAATCTGACGCAGGTCAATTGATAAAACCAGCTTATTCAAGGAAATATGAGGCAGTGATTGCAGTAGCAATAATACTTGCTTTTGGTACTATTACCGCTCTTGCACTCATATTCTAATACAACAACCCAACAATAAAACCATTTCAGGAAAGTACCTGAAGTGGTTTATTTTTAATCCAATTTTTTAACCTCAAAATCTATTAATTAACCATGAAAACACTAATTGCACTTTTATTTTCATCAATGTTTATGATTTCTACACTAGTGGCACAAGATAATTATTTTGTGGCAGCCGACAAATTACCAGAAACCGATTTCAGCCAATATAAAACCTATGATTGGAGTACCCACAACAAGTTCAAATACTACACTTTTTATAGCCTTAATGATGTTGCCTTAAAGCATGATATCATCAACGCTGTAGAAGGAGAACTAACCGGATTGGGATTTGAATCGTCTTCCAAACCAGATGTAATTTTGAATTTTATGATCTTTGAAAAACCTACAAAATTTAAAGGTTACAAAGAAGCAAACACTCCTGAGAACCAGTATTTACATGATTACTTCCTATCCATGGAACCAAAAGGTGATTTAATAATCAAAGAATATGATTTTAAAGAAGGTACATTATTAATTCAAATGGTGGAAGCTGAAAGTGGTAACATGATATGGCAGGGATATGCTTCAGGAATTATGGACAACAATATTTTCAATAAGAAAAAAGACAATATTGAAGAAACTGTAGAATTAATTTTTGAAAAATATCCGGCAAGAGCCGATCAATTTGAAAGCAATGGTAAATAATAAATTATAATCATAAAAGCCTAATGAAAAACATACGTCAGACAATCTTTTGATTAAAGGACGGATGTTTTCCGGTTTAAACCAAAAAACCACAGAAAAATGAGATATTTCAATGTAATTTTATCCACCTGCATGATGCTTTTTTTTATGACCTCATGTAATCAAAGTCAAAACTCGGAAACAACATCCGATAAAGTTATTTCCCTGGAACCATCTCCGGGAAATAGTAAACAATTCACTATTGTAAAAAGTGAGCAGGAAAACGCTGATAAAGGGGAAAAAGCAATAGCGAAACTTTCCTCAGCCAGTGGAAGTGATTTGATTGGAGATGCCATATTCACTAAAGTAGACGAAAATACTGTCAATATTTATGTACACGTTAAAAGCGTAAATCCTGGTGAGCATGCCATCCATATCCATGAAAATGGAGACTGTTCTGCCCGGGATGCAAAATCAGCGGGAGGACACTGGAATCCCTCAGGCGAAGAACATGGAAAAAGAAAAGAATCCTCAGAATTCCACAAAGGAGATATCACCAACATTATGGTTGGGGAAAATGGAAATGGGATACTTTCTATGAACATGGAAGGATGTACCATTGGTGGAGATGAAAATACCAACATATTGAATAAAGCGGTAATCATTCACGCTAGTGCAGACGATTTCACTTCTCAACCTTCAGGAGCAGCTGGAAAAAGAATTGGTTGTGGAGTGATTGAAGTAGCAATTCAATAGTAAAATATAAAAACCTAAAAGATTACAATCATATTAGTTAAGGAAAATGTAGGGTTTCCGCACCAAATTTTCTAATACACTACCAGATGAAATTGAGCTCGTTTTTAGAAAATTATTTTTAGCTTAATAAAATAAAAATAGGCTCTTGGTGTCTCTAAAATGAGTTTCAATATTTTGGTGCGGA
>JAHQVQ010000077.1 GCA_019634305.1 Flammeovirgaceae bacterium
AACCGTACACTTTTTTTTCTTGACTTTTAAATCTAAAATACAAGTAATCATTTCAGGGTTTTATCTGCTTTTGCAGAGTTGGAATAGTAACTCTCGATACTTTATCAGAAGTAGGAGTAGCTAAAGTAGAAGACAAAAAAGGCTAAATAGTGCTAATTAAGCACACTGTAAAAGCAGATAATTTTCCAAAAACAAAAAGTGTACGGTTGTAAAAATTTTCATTCATGAGATATATAAATTCGAATCTAAATCTCAAAATCCAATTATTTTAGATTGTGGTTCAAATCATGGTACAAGTATTACCTATTTTAAAACAATTTTTCCTAATTCTAATATTATTGGGGTTGAGGCAGATCCTTATATTTTTGATATTTTAAAATGGAATATAGAAAAACAGATGCTTAAAAATGTTACTCTTTTAAATAAGGCAGTTTCTAATAGTAATGAGCCTTTAAGTTTTTTCAGGGAGGGAGCTGATGGAGGAAGAATTTATTCCCTTAAAGAAAGTAAAGAGGTAATTAAAGTTGACAGTATTACCCTTGATAATCTCTTGGATCAACTTGTTCATGTTGATTTCCTTAAAATGGACATTGAAGGGAGCGAATCAGATGTGATTGTTTCTTCTGAAAACTTAGGGAATGTTCAGCAATTATTCATTGAGTATCATTCCTTTAAAGATGCAGAACAGACATTAGGAGCTATGCTAGAAAAGTTAAAAGAGTCTGGTTTCAGGTATTATATTCACACCCAATTTTGTTCCCCTAAACCTCTTATTGTGGAAGAATTACAACTTGGAATGGATTTACAATTAAATATTTTCGCCAAAAGAAAATAAAATATTATTGCGAGGTAGTTTATTCCCTCGCAATAATAAAATTATTATTCTATTTATACTCAAATCCCTCACTCAATCCACCAACATGTAAGGTAAAGTCTCCCTGCTCAATTAACTTTATACCATCTTCATCCGGATAACTTAAATCCTTATCTGGATTTATTTCAAAAGAAAAGGTCTTACTTTCCCCTGGTTTGAAGTTTTGTTTTTCAAAATACTTAAGCGCTTTTACAGGTCTGGTGTAAGTACCAACTTCATCCGTAATGTACCATAACACAGGTTCTTTCCCTTCCAGATTCCCTGTATTCGTAACTGTTACCTCAGCCTTAATAGATTTCTTTCCTGAAATAGATTTACTACTCAATTTCAAATCTTTATATTCGAAAGTAGTATAGCTCAGCCCCTCTCCAAAATTGGCAATGGAATTTCTATTCGAATAATCTTCCTTAAAGAAATACTCCATATTCTTATGATTATACGGATACCAATGTCCAGCAAAAGCAGGATAGGTAAAAGACATCTTTCCACTTGGGTTAGTTTTTCCGCTTAAAACTTCTGCAATTGCTTTTCCACCTTCAAAACCAGGAAGTCCGGCCCAAATAAAGGCTTCGCAATTATCATAAACTTCAGTAACTAATCGAGGCCTTCCTGCAACCATAATTAACACCACAGGTTTATCCGTCAATTGAGCCTCATTTATTAAATCTATTTGCTCTTTTTCTAATTGTAGCGATGGAATATTTCCTGGTGTTTCAGAATAGGGATCTTCCCCTGCTACCACTACAATAACATCTGCATCAACAGCAGACTTTCTTAAATCAGACTTACCAATAAGTTCCACTTTGGTATCAGAGAATTCTTCCTTCAAAGCAGTAAAAACGGTATGCATATCTTGTGGAAAAAGCTTTTCATCAGTCGGAATCCATCTTAAAGTCCAACCTCCGGCTAAGGCTTTTTTTGAATCTGCATTTTTACCAGTAACTACTATTTTCTTCGCACTTTTTAATGGAAGAATACCTTCATTTTTAGTAAGCACTAAAGATTCTCTCGCTGCATTTAAGGCTTTTTCTATACTTTCAGTAGTTTTAATTCGGTCAAATCTTTTGTTACTTGGATAAGGATTATCGAAAAGTCCTGCCTGAAATTTCAATCTTAAAATTCTGGCTACAGAAAGGTCAATTCTATCCATGGAAATCCTTTTTTCTTCCACCAGGCCTTTTAGCTCATCATAGAAATCTGTGGTATATGGAGTCATGGACATATCGATCCCAGCCATTATGGCTTTGTAAGTAGCCTCTTTCATATCTTTAGCTACTTTATGAGTTTTATGTAATCGAATCACATCCTCCCAATCAGTCACCACTGCCCCTTTAAAACCCATTTGATCCCTGAGCAATTCAGTTAACAACCTATGAGAAGCATGCACCGGAATACTATTAATATCACCTCCATTGATCATAAAGGACTTAATCCCAGCATCTACCAGTGCCTGAAAAGAAGGCACAAAAAATTCCTGTAATTGCTGATCATCAATAGTGGCAGGTGTTCTATCCCACCCATTGTCAGGATCTGAATAACCAATAAAATGTTTGGCTGTAGCCACCTGCTTGTAAGGAGCAGTTTCGGAATGATTTTCTAATGCCCTCACATAAGCAGCACCCATCACCGAACAAACATAAGGATCTTCTCCATAAGTTTCGTAAAACCTTGGCCAGTTAGGATTTCGTCCAATATCTACTACTGGACAAAAAATCCAATGATGTCCCAAACCAGCAGTTTCCAAGCCCACGACATAACCTTCATCAGTAGAGAATTGGGTCTGGAAAGTGGCTCCAATATTTATGCTGTGAGGGAAAATAGTACTGTTATCCAAATAATTCGCCCCATGCATATGATCAACACCATAAATCATGGGTATTTTGAGCCTACTATAACGCATATTTAGCTCCTGTAACAATTTGGAATATTCATACCAATTTTCTGCAGGGACTGCAATTCCATTTAGAAAAGAACCAATTTTATATTTCGTTAAATACGCTATTACCTTAGCAGTATCAAGGTTTAAAAGTGTTTCTGGTGGGGCACTAGGGTCGCTGGCAGCATTGACCTCCTCCGCAATCATATTATTATTAATCTGAGTCATCTGCCCAACTTTTTCCTCCAAAGTCATTTTGGAAATTAGATCATCGATTTGATCCTCGATTTTTTTATCAGAGGTCCTTTCATGTGTTCTCCTTTCTTTATCAGTCATTCCATCTTCTTTTGGATCATTGGGGATTTGATACCCAAAAATCACAAAAATCCCAATTGAAATCAGAAATAATCTGACATTAAACTTTCGTTTGTAATTTCCTTTCATTTCATTTCATTTTTAATTTCCTCTAACTTAAAAAATGATTGAATGAAGTAGAAATAAGGCTGGAAATATATTTTAGGAGATGGGAAGAATCATGTTTTTTTATGAGGGTTAACCATTTTCACTCCTTCCCCATCATTCTAAAAGAGAACCAACCTAGCATCCCTATTACCAGAATCATAATTCCCCAAAGCCAGGCTTTATTTTCAAATAATGGTGAAGCTTTTAATTCTTCCGGATGGTCAATTATTCCTTCTTTTCCCAATTGAAGTGTTGCTAAATCAGCTGGAATTTTGGCGGTATGGTGGTTGATATCGTAGGAGGGTTTTCTGATATTTCCACCGTAAGCCAGAAAATAATCGGCATCTTTCGTAAATCTGGCATCCAGCTCATACTGATATCCTTTCAATGAAATTTTCCCAATAGCTAAAGGTTCATTATCTCGGTTTTCAATCCTTAGCCTTAACTTTTGTATGGTGTTATCATTAAACGAGAACTCATTGGTTTCAATAGAATTTAAAATTCCCGATCCTAAAGTCTGGTAGTTAAAATGCCAGCCTTTTTCCGTTTTCACAGAATCATCTAAATACTGAATTGCCATGGGACGATAATAATCAAAACCTTCATTTATTTCTACTTTCAAATAATTGACAGGAACAGGCATTTCCAAGTCAATGTCTACAATGGTAGTATTGCTTTTTTGATCTTCTGAAACAGTTGATCTTACAATTCTATAATTGTTATAAACCGGTTTCACAATATCATTTTTAATGACTTTTGCCGATTTCAAACTTAGTTTTTCAGAGGTTTTTATGAGCAACCGGTAATATGTATAATTGGCGTTTGGAAAAGAAATTTTTGTAAATGCATAATCTGTTTCTGGATTTTTTATGGACAAGATTCTATACTTATCGACAATTGTAAACCATTCTTTCTGGTCCTGGCTACCTTCAAGACTCACTTGCCAGTCAAAGTTTTCCTGTTCAAAATCTAGGGTAATCTGATCAACTGGTTCAGCTGCATTAACTTTAAAAGTAAAATATTGGCCTTTGGTGTTTTTGGATACATTCAATAAATCGAAACTGATTTCTTTTGAGGTATGCTTGCCACTCAGTTTTTTCAGGAGATATGGGGCTTCTACCGTATCATTTTCGCTGGTAATTCCATAAATCCTTAAGTCGTTCAACTGAGGAGAAACCTTACTGAAAATCTCCGTAGGAAGCATTACTTTATGCCATTGATCAGCGACTCCTTCAATGGATCTTTTATAATTAAATTCCGCTACCTGTGCATTCGAAAAAAAGGAAATCAAACACAATAAACAGGTGATTATTTTAAGCCTCAACTTCATCTGAAAGAATATTTTTGTATTTGTTGTATAAAAATGAAATGATCAATAGTAACAGTCCCAGAGAAACAAAAACAATAGTTTTTGAAATGGTATCCAGCTGGGAAATATCATAGAAAAACAGCTTGATTAAGGTAATGGTAAATAAAGCAATAGCCCCAATTCGAAGGTGTTTTTTCCGTTTCCAAATTCCCAAAGCAATGAGCAATAATGCATAAACTCCCCAAAGAATACTTAATCCCAGTTTATAAGCTTGATTTGAACCAGACAGGTCCAGCCAATTGATCAACTCACTACTGGCTACCCATATAATGGAAATATGTAATAAAGCATCGAAGGCAATTGCAAATTGTTTTTCATTAAATTCTTCTTTCATATACCGATAAGTGGCCACCAAAACCATCGCCAGAAATACAAATGAAACATACCTGATATTGATATGGAAAATGCCTCTATGGTAATATTCCGCCAAATCCTGAGAAATGTAACTTTCTCTTAATTCACTGAGTGAAAATAATCCGGCTGTTAAGAAAACAACAATGACCAGAAGATTTAAGACCAGATTGACTACCGCCAGCTTTCTATTTTTTAGTTTTTTCAAATTGATGAAAGACAACACAGCCATAAAAAATAATGAATAATTTATGGTCCAAATCGATTTAAAATCCTTCAGGTCATAATTGAAATAATAGTTGGAAAAGGTATCAATATCTTCGGTAATATGGATTTCCGAATCTTTATACAATTGATCCCAATAAGTTTCTATCTCCATATTAAAAGCAAAATAGGTGGCGATTAACAATATGCTCGGCATCAATACGGGCATTATTTTATAAATCCCTTTTGCAGGACTCAATGGAGATGTGAATTTGGTATTCTGGTTCAACCAATTGATAAATCCAAAAGCTGCAATAAACAACATGGAAGTCAGAAAGTTGATGTTAAATATCGGAGTTAATCTGGTTTCCGGAGCCTCTTTATAGTAATTATTATAATCATTTGACCAGTCATGGAAAATACTGAAAAATGCTAATAACATTAATGCATAAGAGATCTTCTCATAAAAATCAATCTTTTTGGTGCGGCCGATCCAGAAGAGCAAAGCGGCCTCACCCACCCACAATAAGGTCACCCAATTTCCATCAAGTTGTACCGGAATGGCCATAGTGATAAATACCATCACTAATCCAATAACCAAATAATACAGATTGTTGGAAGCCAGTTTTTTCTTTTTGATTAAAACTCCAACACCAAAATGGACAATGGCATTGGCTAATGTAAAAAGTCCAAGCAGTTCTCCAGTAAGTGTATGATTATCCAAAATATCGAAACCAATCCCATAATAGATAAAGGAATTAGCCAAAATAAGCAGAATATCCACTTTCATGAACTTCTCCTGTTTCACCAGTTTGTAAGCCAGGAAGGTCACATAAAATGTTAGGAAGAATATCGTGAGAAAAATTAAAGCTAAGGCAAAGTGATCTTCAAAATTATACTCTGACAAAAACCAGGGAATAAAAATTAGCCAGGTAAGTCCAAAAGCTGCATAGTACAAAGATTTCCAGTATTTTTTGAAAGCAATAACCAGAATTCCTACATTAATTATCGCCATATAACTGAACAAAATGGCCACTTTCCCCGAACCATCACTCAACAGAAAAGGGACTGCATAGGCTCCCACAAGTCCGAAGTGGGCAATTACAGGTCGGTTGTAATTTAGGGCTGCAAAGACAGTGAAAGCAGTAAAAACCACCATAAGCATAAAGGCAGCAGCCTGGGGGAAAAGATCGTAGAAGCTATAGGCTGCAAAGGTGATAAAATACATAATGGACATCGCTCCACTCACCAAAACCGCACTAAAATTCTGGTATTTCACCTTGAGTTTCATGCCAAAACCCAAGAGAATTACACCACTAATATATCCAAGAACAATTCTGGTTAATGGACTGATCAGGTCATGATCGATTGAATATTTTGCGCCAATCGCCACCCCAATTACCAGAATAACAATACCAATTTTATTGATCAGATTTTCCCCAATGAATTTTTCAAAGTCGGATTTTGGGAAATAAGATTTGGTAGGTTTTTTCTTCTCTTTGGCTAAAACTGGTTGTTTCTTTTTGGCAAAAAATGGTTGATCCTCCAAACGAACTGGTTTCCCTTTTTTTGGAAGTTCCGGTTGAATTTTTGGTTTAATTACCTCTTCCTGAACAGTTGTTTCTAGTTTAACAGTTTCTTGGGAAACTTCGGATTTTGCCTCCTGAGCTTTCAATTCCAGCAACTCCCTCCGAATATCATCAATTTCCAAAGAAAATTTCTTCTGCTGAACAGAGAGTAGCTCCAGCTTTTTTAAAAGTTCATTTATTCTATCTTGATTGTCAGCCATAAGGTTTTAGTAGGTTAATAGTTATGGTTTTACGGGAATAAGGAAAATTTGATATAATATTTTGATAAAGCTACTTTTGAATTAAAAATTGGTTCCCCCTACCCTTTCAAGGGTTGAGATTTATAATTATTTTCTCCCTCCGCATTGCATACGGAGCTATTCGTGTTAAACCCTTTTCAGGGTTTTGTAATAATTTATTTCGAAAATGAATAATGCAATCCGTTTACCATTAAATTTCACTCGATTTTATGAAGGATAATGGGCTAAACAATGTATTTCTAAACAGTTATTTCACCTCCTATATCCCTACTTTTCCAACAAAAAAACTGTATATCAAATAGTTATATCCAGGAACACCTTAATTTACCATTATTTGAAAACAATCCCTTTTGGGATTGAATGATGCCTAATGATAAAAAAAATCAAAATCCATTATTAAATAATCCTAGCCTTAATCCAAGCCCTTGAAACCGGAATAATTAACCATTGGTTGTTTTAATTATTATAAAAAATGTGAAACAATATCGGAATTAATTTGGTTGATTGGGGGTAAAACATCTTAAAAATTCAATTTTCTTTTTTGTTTTATTAAAATTATTTTTACAATTGTGCCATCAAAGAACAAATGATGAATACACACACGCCATATCAATCTCGTCCGAATGCTCACAATAGCTGTTGTTATTGCCTGAGTTCCTGTTGTTGTGGTTAAAGAAAATCTTATATTATTTCAGCTATTATGCTGGTGATATAGCCTTTTCTACCACAAGAAAAGGCTATATTGTTTTTTGAAGTGATTTATAATTATTTCTTTAAGCTGCAAATCGTCATTTCAAGAACCTCAGTTCGCAGAAAAATTTAACAATAGCTCCACTATTCTGAAATTTTTCTACTTCCTGAGAACCTTAAACTGGCAATTTTCGCTATCAAACAAAAAGTTTAAATCACTTCTCTATTTATTCATTTTCCTAAACATTTCCGAAATGCTACTTTCCTGCTGTTGTTGTATATAAGCAATTGGGCATACCTATTAATTTCTAAAAGGACTAATTAGCCCAATCTTACGCAAATTAAGCTATGATTCTATTACAGTTTTTTTTAAATTGTAAAGATATCTCAGGCTTTTCAACCAATTTATTGCTATTCCGAAATGATTCTTCGGGCAGGTTAAAAACCTATTATACTTTACTTTTCCCTGCCTAAAACTTGAGTCACGGAGTAATTCACCCAAATTCAAAAACTAATTATGACAAAGTCAACCGAAACTAAACGAGAGGTGGTGATTCTATTTGCCGGAGATTCTGGTGATGGGATTCAACTTACTGGTGGCCAGTTTAGTGAAACCACTGGCCTTTATGGAAATGACATCAGTACGTTTCCAAATTTCCCTGCAGAAATTCGAGCACCGAAGGGTACTCTTGCAGGAGTTTCCGGATTTCAGTTAAAATTCGGAAGTGTGGAAATTTTCACACCGGGAGATAAATATGATGTTTTGGTAGCCATGAATGCTGCTGCCTTAAAAGTCAATTTGGAAAACCTGAAAACCGGTGGACTGATCATTGCCAACACCGATGGATTTGACAAAAAAAACCTTAATCTGGCCAAGTATCCGGATGGAGGAAATCCATTAGAAGATCATTCCCTTGATAAATATATTGTTCATAAAATTGATGTGACCAAAATCACCAGGAATGCCCTGAAAGGCTCAGGACTGGGAATAAAAGAAACAGATAGGAGTAAAAATATGTTTGTGCTAGGGTATATCTATTGGATGTACAACCGAAAGCTAGACAATACAATATCCTTCATCAACCAGAAATTTAAGAATAATGAAACACTGAGGGAGGCCAATATCAAGGTATTGAAAACAGGCTATCATTTTGGTGATACCAGTGAAGCTTTTACTTCCAGATATCAGGTGGAACCAGCCCCAATGCCCAAGGGAATTTATAGAAGTATTAAAGGAAATGAAGCCACTGCTATCGGCTTAATTGCCGGAGCAAAAAAGGCAAGTTTAAACCTGTTTTACGGAAGTTATCCTATCACCCCAGCTTCGGATATTCTTCATTTCCTTTCTAAATACAAAAATTTTGAGGTCAAAACCTTTCAGGCTGAGGATGAAATTGCAGCCATTTGTTCTTCTATTGGCGCAT
>JAHQVQ010000078.1 GCA_019634305.1 Flammeovirgaceae bacterium
ATCCTTAATTTTTGAGATCACTATTGGCTGGAGAAAGTTAATCTACCTGGCAATAAAGGTTTCTGTTAAGTAGGAATAATAGTCAGTAACCACTATAAGTCCGTTCATCGGTCATTAAATTTTTCCAACTACTAAATAATATCCAAGGGGGAAGTACCTAAGGGTGTTCTTTCTAAATCTTTTGTAAAGAAATATCCTTGTAAAGATTTTGCAGAGCGAAAAATAGAGTTTGGGAAGATGGAAGTTACTTACAAAAGCTTTGTAGAATAAGTCCAGTATAAGATCCAGGAGTCCTCCATAAAATTATCTTTAAATTTTTTTCCTTACAGAAATTTGCCAGAGAAAATTCTGTATATCTAAAAAAATCAAATGGAGGTTCGTGAATCCAATAAAAAAAGGGTACAGTGATAATTAATTTTCCACCTTTTTTAAGCACTCTGTTTATTTCAGGCATCAGGATTTTTGGGTTGGAAATGTGCCCCAAAACATCTGTTACCAGCAAAGTGTCAAACATATCAATGGCCACACCCACAATCCAATAGTAAACCTCAAGCGTGTTTATTAATGATTTTATGATAGCCTTTTAAGGTCGTGAAATTAAGGGAAACCGATCTGCTGTTGATATGCTTTAAAGTAAGACTGATTTTCTCGTTTTTTTTTAAATATTTTGTTTCCTTCCAGTTGTCTTTGTTTTGCATAAATTTTCCCTTGAACCTAAATAGGTTACTGATGGTGATGTGTATTTTCGAGAATATAGACAAAGGAATAATTATGAAATCACCTAATGGGAATTGCTGGAGAGTAACTATTGATGATAATGGTGACTTTGTGAAAGCTCAAATTAATTGCCCTTAAACATTACTTTTATTTTAAAACAGAAAGCCCTTCTGAATAATAATTAGAAGGACTTTCTGTTTTTTGATTTGATTTTTTTGTTCTTACAAATCACTCATTTCCACCAAGACTGTTCCTTTATAATAAGGTTGTTTTTGTAATATTTTCAGGTAAGCATCTGCTTGTTCCTGATTAATGAATGGTCCTAAAATAACTTTATATTGTAGATTTTGAGGGTCTGATTCTTTGATGAATACTAAAACATTTTTGTGGAATTTTTCATTTTCCAATTCCAAAAGTTTTGTAAAAGCATTTCGGTAATTACTATAAGTAGCTACCTGAACTCCAAATCCACTTCTAGCCTGCCTTTTGGCAGAAATTTTAAAAAGATGTTCTCCTGGTTTTTCACTGGAGACCATTTGTATTTCCGATTCACTTATGGATGGTTCTGGAGCTCCTGTGGCATTTTCGTATTGTTTCAATTTGGCTATAATTTTATCAGTAGCTTGAAATCCTGAAATCCTATCCATCAATTTGCCTTCTGGGGTGAAAATCAAAATACTAGGGAAATACAAAACTCCATATTGAGTGGCTAAAGCTTCGCCTTCATCAATTATTGATTCCCCATCTACCTTTAGCCCAAGGTATTTTGATTCAGCATAGTTTACGAAAGCGCTACTTGCAAATACTTCATCATTCATTTTCTTGGCAATTCTACTCCAATTGGCGTAAAAATAGACAAAATAAGGCTTTTTGGAATTTAATGACCTGGTTTGCAGTTGTTTATAGCTTCCATCAAAAAAATAAAACTTATCTGATTGGGAATATCCTGTAAATCCTGAAAGAATAAAAAATGATGTAATTATTGAAAGAATTAATTTTCTCATTTTGATTTGGTTTTAGGTAATTTTGATAGAATGATTTTTAGTAAATCAAAAGTATGATTATAAATTTCCCGGTTAAAAAAAATCTGTTGTTAAAAAAATAAGTTTAGTTATCTTTTTAGGAGGAAGTGTTTGAGTTAGTTTACTAAAAAATCACCGATAATTAATATTATAACAGTAATTTTACTTTAAAGTAAAGGCTTATTCTTCTAATAATCCAATTTTTGGGATAAAAATTATATGAAGTCTGATTTTTTTTGAGGTTCTGGGAAAATTTTTCACAATTAAAGTTAAATTCTACTTTTCAATTAAATCGTAGAATTAAGGTATCGAATTAGGATTTAGCTTCTTATTGTTATTCACAGGCTTTAAGTGCTTCGATTAAATCATTATTTTCTTTAGGTGTGCCAACCGTAATTCTCAAACATCCTTCACATAACATCACTTTTGACCTATCTCTCACAATGATTAATTTCTCTATTAGGTATTGATAAATTTTCCCTGGTTCATTTACTTTGATCAGTAGAAAATTAGCATGGCTTGGATGAATGTGTTTTACTAAAGGTAGTTGTTCAAAAAACCTAATAAGTTCAGCTCTTTCTTGAAGAATTTCATTGACCATTTTTTCCTTCTTACTAACATTTTTCAGGCTTTCAAGTGCTTTTTCCTGAGTCAACTGATTAATGTTGTAGGGATATTTTATCTTATTGAGGAGTGCAATGATTTCTTTTGAGGCAAATGCCATCCCAATTCTTAATGCGGCTAATCCCCATGCTTTGGAAAAAGTTTGGAGTATTACCAGGTTTTGATAGGCTGAAAGTAGAGAAGTGAAACTGGTGTGGTCTGAAAAGTCTATATAAGCTTCATCTATCGCGACAAGTCCATCAAATTCATCGAGAATTTTTATGATGGCCTGTTCATCTAATTTGTTTCCTGTTGGATTATTGGGGTTACAAATAAAAATGAGTTTTGATGAAGGGGTAACTGCATCCAGAATTCCTTCAACATTTAATTGAAAATCTTTTGTTAAAGGAACTGATATTACCTCAACCAAATTAATGTCGGCACAAACCTGATACATGCCATAAGTAGGAGGGAGGGTAATTATATTATCCTCTTTTGGTTCACAAAAAGCCCGAAATAACAAATCAATTGCTTCATCGCTTCCATTTCCCAAAAAAATATTCTCCGGATTAACTCCTTTAATCGGTGACAATGCTTTTTTTACTTCCCATTGATATGGATCTGGATAGCGGTTGAAATTTTCATCCGTAGCTGAGCCCAGCGGATTCTCATTTGCATCCAGAAAAGTACCAGCCATCCCGGTATATTCATCTCTTGCAGATGAATAAGGTTTTAAATTCAGAATATGAGGACGGGTAATTTTATTTATATCGATAGATTTCATTCTTCCAGGGATTTTAATAGAAAATGATTGGGTAGATAAAAAGTGTGGCTTTAACTTAAGTAGAGGGCTAATCGTTTGATAGTGAGATGATATCTCCCGATTTAGATTTGTCCGGCACTTAAATTTTATCCTTAACTTTTTCCTCCTTGATCTTTTTCAACCTTAGTGTAACTGCGTTTTTATGGGCATGTAGATTTTCTGCTTCTGCCATCAATTCAACAGCTTTTCCAATGTTTTCTAAACCCTTTTCTGTGATCTTTTGGAAGGTTACTTTTTTGAAGAAACTATCCAATGATACACCACTATATACATTGGCATATCCATTTGTAGGAAGTGTATGATTTGTCCCTGAGGCATAGTCTCCAGCAGATTCCGGAGTTAAATGTCCTAAAAATACCGATCCTGCATTGGTGATTTGCTCACCTAATTCCTCAGCATTTTCTGTAGCTATAATTAAATGTTCTGGAGCATACTGATTAATTAATTCAATGATGCCTTCCATATCTTTCATCAATATAGTCTTGCTATTTTCAAGTGCTTTAATAGCAAAATCTTTTCTTGGTAAATCCTCTAATTGCACATTAATTGATTTTACCACTTTTTTGGGTAGTTTCTTGTCGTTTGTAACCAATAATACCTGACTATCTATTCCGTGTTCTGCTTGTGATAGTAGATCTGAGGCTATGAAATCAGGATTGGCTGAAGAATCTGCAATGACAGCAACTTCAGAAGGTCCAGCAGGCATATCGATGGCTACACCTGTTTTTGTAACTAATTGCTTTGCAGCAGTAACATATTGATTTCCAGGGCCAAATATTTTATTTACTTTAGGAACTGACTCCGTACCAAAAGCCATGGCAGCAATTCCCTGTGCTCCACCCACTTTGTATATTTTGTCTATCCCTATTAAGCTTGCACTATACAATATAGCAGGATGAATTTCACCGTGTTTGTCTGGAGGAGTACATAATATAACTTCCTTACAGCCTGCCAAAACAGCCGGAATTCCTAACATCAGAACAGTTGAAAAAAGTGGTGCAGTTCCTCCTGGAATATACAAACCAACTTTATCAATTGGAATGCTTTTTCGCCAGCAAGTTACTCCTGGCATGGTTTCCACCTTCCTTACCAATTCCTTCTGAACAACATGAAATTTTTCAATATTGCTTTTAGCAATTTTAATAGCTGTTTGTAAATCTTTGTCAACTTTCTTTTCAGCCTCTTTTATTTCATATTTAGAGACTAATAGTTCATCAATTTCAACTTTATCGTAAGTGGCAGTAAAAGCTCTTAACGCTTTATCTCCTTCCTCCGCAACTCTAGTCAAAATAGGCTTTACCCTCTCTTCAATTTCCTCAAAATTCATCACTGGTCTTTCCAGTAATTTATTCCAGTCTTCCTTAGGTGGAAATTTTATTAATTCCATGTCCTTTACTCTTAAGCATTTATGCCAAAATAATTGAGAATTTCAGTCTTTCAATTAGGCACATGTAGCTAAATTTTATATAAATTTTCACAAGATCATTTTTTCTATAGGAACTACCAATATTCCCTCGGCTCCTGCTTCTCTCAAACCTTCAATCTTTTCCCAGAAATCATTCTCATTTATTACAGTATGAACCGAAACCCAGCCTTTCTCTGCTAGAGGCAGAACTGTAGGGCTCCTCATTCCAGGTAATAGGGAAATGATTTTATCTAATGATTCTTCTGGAGCATTTAGTAAGATATATTTATTGTTTTTAGCAGATTGAAGTGCCTCAATCCTGAAAAGCAATTTACTGATTATTTCCTCTTTTTCATCACTAAGATTATGATTAGCAATCATCACTGCCTCAGATCTATAGATAGTTTCAACTTCTTTCAAACCATTGGTGAAAAGCGTACTCCCTGAGCTTACAATATCACAAACGGCTTCAGCAAGTCCAATACTTGGAGCGATTTCCACTGAACCACTTATTTCATGAATATCAGCTTTTACTCCATTTTTAGAAAAATAATCACCTAAAATTTTTGGATAGGAAGTAGCAATATTTTTACCATCCAGGTCTTGAATACCATTATAAGCTTGAGATTTTTCGATTGCAATTGAAAGCCTACATCTGGAGAATCCCAATTTTTTGATGGATTTTACATCTTTGTTTTTCTCAGCTACCACATTTTCCCCTACAATCCCCAAATCTGCCACACCATCGGCTACATAACCGGGAATATCATCATCTCTTAAAAATAAAAATTCTATAGGGAAGTTGCTCGCCATGGCTTTTAATTTCCCTTTTCCATTGGAAACATGAATGCCGCAGGAATTTATCAGTTTCATTGATCCTTCACTTAATCTTCCTGATTTTTGAACTGCGAGACGTACTGTTGACTTCATTAGTAAATAAGTTTTTCCTTGCCAAATGCTATTTAAAATTTCCGCAAAAGTCGCATTAAGGAAGATAAAATCATAACCTTTTTACCGATTCCTTTGAAAGATTCACAATTTGGTTATATGTTATCTTTATTTAAAGATCCTCTTTTTTGATTTCCTCAGTGGCTAAATTGGCGGCTCTGGCAGTAAAAACCATAAAAGTGAGAGATGGATTCTGGTTTCTCAATGAAGTCATACAGGCACCATCGGCTACAAAAATATTTTTACATTGGTGTAACTGATAATGTCATTATTAATAATGAGGTTTTTGGAACATGCATGCCCCATTCTTACCCTGCTCATCCTCCACTTATTCCCGAGCCTATTACCATTGCATCAAAAACCTTTATTTTTATTTATTGGGATTATATTAGGTATCTTTTTAATGATTAGAAAATATAAAGCAACCCAAAGGTTTTTAAACAAAGTATTCCAATCCCTAATTGTTAGCCTGGCTATCAATATGAAGGGTAAATGCACTTACTTTTAAAAATATATTATTGAATGGGTGGTTTTTTTTGGTTTCATTCAAAAAAGATTTATTTTTGTAAGAAATATTTTGAGATTGAAAGATATAGGGGGCTTCGCTCCCTATTTTTTTTAGCTAAATAAATAGAGTGAAAATAGAAAAATTGATTCGGGAGATTGTAGAAAGTGTGTTACCAGATACGTCACTTTTTATTGTAGAAATTGAGATTAGTGGGGTAGATAAGAAAAAAATCAATGTAATAATTGATGGAGATAATGGTGTTGGGATAGATAAATGTGTGAGAGTGAACAGAAAGCTAGGGAATTATTTAGAGGAAAATGAGGTGATGGAAGAAGCTTACATTTTGGATGTATCATCACCTGGAATTGGTCAACCACTAAAAATGTTACGGCAATATAAGAGTAACATTGGTAGAAAACTGGAGTTCCAACTTAAAGATGGAAAAGTTGTGGTGGGGAAGCTTGAAGAAGTTTCAGAAGACCAAGTTTTGATAGAACAGGAAATAGCTGAAAAAAAGAAGAAAGTTAAATTAGTAAAAGGAGTAGAATTAAAATTTGAAAATATAAAGGAGGCTAAAGTTTTAGTTTCTTTCAAATAATCTGTTGATAAGTAATAAGATTTTAAAACGAGGTGAACAATGAACAGTTCTATTCTTATTGAAAGTTTTGCCGATTTTGCAAAACTAAAAAACATTGACCGTCCTACAATGATCAGAATCCTGGAAGATGTATTCAGGACTATGGTACGAAGGAAATTTGGTACTGACCAAAACTTTGATGTGATTATTAATGTGGATAAGGGTGATTTGGAAATATGGAGGTATCGTGAGATTGTAGAAGACGATGCTGAAGTGGAAGATGAAAATCTTACTATCAGACTTTCTCTGGCGAAAAAGATTGAAACTGACTTTGAGGTAGGTGAAGAAGTTGCCGAAGAAGTAAAGATTCTTGATTTTGGAAGAAGACAAGTACAAACAGCCAGACAAACCCTTATTCAAAAAGTAAAAGATTTAGAAAAGGATATCCTTTTCCAGAAATATAAAGATTTAGTTGGGGAAATGGTGACCTGTGAGGTTTATCAGGTTTTAAGTAGAGAGCTTATTTTGATAGATGGAGAAAAGAATGAATTATCTCTACCAAAGACAGAGCAAATCTATAAGGATAGATTTAGAAAAGGGGATAGTGTAAGATCTATTATCCATAGAGTGGAAATGGTAAATAATAATCCAAAGATTATTTTATCAAGAACTTCACCTGTATTTCTAGAAAGATTATTTGAAGGGGAGGTTCCTGAAGTATTCGATGGTTTAATTACCATTAAAAAAGTAGTAAGGGAACCAGGAGAAAGAGCAAAAGTAGCTGTGGAGTCTTATGATGACAGAATTGATCCGGTAGGAGCTTGTGTGGGAATGAAAGGTTCAAGGATTCACAGTATTGTTAGAGAATTGCAAAATGAAAATATTGATGTGATCAATTATACTGATAACATCGATTTATATATTGCCAGAGCATTAAGTCCAGCTAAAATTAATAATATTAAGGTGGATGAAGACAACGGAAGGGTTTCTGTATTTTTAAACAGAGATCAGGTATCGCTTGCGATTGGTAAAGGAGGACAGAATATTAAACTTGCCAGTAAATTGGTAGGAATGGAAATAGATGTGTTTAGAGAACTTGGTGATTTTGAAGACGATGATGAGGATGTTGAATTAAGAGAGTTTGTTGATGTGATAGACGAATGGATGATTGATGAGTTGAAAAGGATTGGGTTGGATACTGCTAAAACAGTACTTGCCATCAGTCCTCAGGACTTACTAAGGCGGACCGAATTAGAGGAAGAATCGATAGATTTCATTAGAGAAACGCTTCGAAAAGAGTTCGATTAATCTGTTTGGTGATTATAATAGATTTTTTATTTAAAAGAAATTAAAACAATATTCTATCTTTGCATAAATTTTTATAAAATCATATGAATTTACAGGTCCTGAATTTGGGATGATTTTCCATTTTTTTGGTCTTTTAAGTATCATTAGTTCAGTAGATAATTAAATATGAGATTAAGTCAGGCAGCAAGAAAATTTAATGTTGGAATAGCTAGGATTGCAGAATTGCTTGCTTCCAAAGGGTTTAGTGTGGATGCTAAACCTAATGCCAAAATTACTCCAGAGGAGTATGAGGTTTTGGAAAAGGAATTTGAGTCGTCTATGGCCATAAAGCGAAAGGCTGCCGGAATTAATATAGGGACAAGTCATGAGGATGTCATTATTAAATCTGATTTAAAACCAGAAGTTGCTGAAGAATCAGAAGATGATGAAATTTTTATTCTTGATCAATCTGGAAATGAATCAACTCAAAAAGTTGAGCCTGTTCAAGAGGAGAAGGAGGAGCCAGTTGCTAAAGAAGAAGAGGTTCCTGAAGAGGAAGTTGAAGTACCAAAGGTTGAGGAAGAATCGGAAAAAGCAGAGAATGCATCGAAATTAAAAGGTCTTACTGTTCTTGATAAAATTGATTTGGATGCTAAAGGAAGGCCTGTAACAAGCAAGCCTGTTGAAGAAAAACCTGTTGAGGAGCTAATAGAAGAAAAGGCAGTTGCAGAGGAAAAAACCGAATTGGTTGAAGAGAAAGAAGAAATTATAAAAACTGAAACTGTTAAAAAACAGGAGCCAGTTGTTGCTGAAGTAGAGAAAGAGAAAGTTGAGGAAAAGAAAGAAGAGGTTATCGAAAATGTAAAAAAGGTAGAAGAGGAGATAAAACTTGTAGAGGTTAAGGAAGAGGAAGAGACGCCTCCTGTTGAAGAAAAAGCTGCTGCCAAAAAAGAAGTAGAGATTCCTGAGGTAAAAGAAGAAGTAAAAGTGGAATCCAAAACTGAACAAGTGGTTGAAGAAAAAGCTAAGGAAGAAGTCAGTGTAGAAGAGGAGAAATTTCCTATAGTTGGAATTAAGGAAGAAGAAGAGAAAGAGATTGAGGAGACAGAAGTAGGTGAAGTAAAGCCTGCTAAAATAATTGAGGCAAAAGCTGATAAGTTACAAGGTTTAAAAGTATTAGGTAAAATAGAATTACCAAGTAAAGATAAAAAGAAAGCCAAACCAGTTGCTTCTTCTGATGACCAACGCGATAAGAAAAAAAGGAAGCGAAAGAGAGTTCGTATTCATAAAGAAAATGAAGTAGAAGCTAAGGGTAAAACTACAGAAAAGCCTACCGCTAATGCTGCTGGAGACAAGGACAAAAATAAAGCTAGAGGAAATGATAAGCCTTCTGGTAATAAAGAGAAGGAGGGGAATAATAGTAGAGATGGTGGTAGAGGAAAGAATAGACGAGCTCCATTTAAAAAAGAAGAAGTTTCCCAAAAAGAAGTACAAGAGAAGTATAAGCAAACTATGGCCCGAATGAGTGGGGCCAGTTCTGGGAAATCATCAAAAAGTAAATATAGAAGAGAAAAAAGAGATGCTATTGCTGCGAAAGAACAGGAGCAGGAGGATGCAGTAGATCATACCTTATTAAGAGTTACAGAATTCATTTCAACCAATGATCTGGCAACACTAATGGAAGTTAGTGTAAATGAAATTATTGCCAATGCCATGAAGTTGGGAATGTTTGTTTCTATTAACCAGAGACTTGATGCTGATAGTATTACCATGTTGGCAGATGAATTTGGATTTAATGTAGAGTTTACTAGTGCAGAAGAAGAAATTGAGCTGGTACTTGAAGAGGAAGATAAAGAAGAGGATCTGGAGGGGAGAGCACCAATTGTTACTATAATGGGTCATGTGGATCATGGTAAAACATCTTTACTTGACTTTATTAGAAGTTCTAAGGTTGCGGATGCAGAAGCTGGAGGAATTACCCAGCACATTGGTGCTTATAAAGTAAAGACCGAAAGTGAAAAAGACATTGTTTTTCTTGATACTCCTGGTCACGAAGCATTTACAGCCATGAGAGCAAGGGGTGCTAAACTGACAGATGTTGCAATTATAGTAATAGCAGCTGATGATAGTGTAATGCCTCAAACAGTAGAAGCAATTAACCATGCTCAGGTAGCTGGGGTTCCTATTGTAATTGCTATTAACAAGGTTGATAAACCTGGTGCAAACTCCCATAAAATTATGGATGAGTTGTCTCAGATGAATATATTAGTAGAAGCGTGGGGTGGAAAAGTACAGTGTCAGGAGGTTTCTGCAAAATCAGGTCAGGGAATCGATGATTTACTTGAAATGGTTGTACTGGAATCTGATTTGCTTGAGCTTAAAGCAAATCCAAATAAAAAGGCAATTGGTACAGTTGTGGAAGCCTCACTTGATAAAGGTAGAGGTTATGTTACTACCATCCTTGTACAGTCGGGCGAATTGAAAATTGGAGATATTATGCTTGCAGGCCATCATTATGGTAGAGTAAAAGCCATGACAGATTCCTGGGGTAAGAGATTAAAGAAAGCAGGTCCATCTACACCAGTACAGGTACTTGGATTAAATGGAGCTCCTCAGGCTGGTGATAAGATGAATGTGATGGATACGGAAAGAGAGGCAAGGGAAATTTCCAACAAAAGAGAGCAAATTCTTAGGGAACAGAGTATTAGAGCTACTAAACGAACCACATTAAGTGATATTGGTAAGCGTATTGCCATGGGTAATTACCAACAGCTTAATGTAATTATTAAAGGTGATGTGGATGGTTCTGTTGAAGCGCTTTCTGATTCTCTGCAAAAACTTTCAGCTGATGAGGTGGAAGTTAATATCATTCATAAGGCAGTAGGACCAATTTCTGATAATGATATCTTATTGGCTTCTGCTTCTGAAGCTATTGTAATAGGATTCCAGGTTAGACCGACTCCGAACACAAGGCGACTTGCTGAACGGGAAGATGTAGAAATTAGATTGTATTCTGTGATTTACCATGCTATTGAGGAGGTAAAAGCAGCAATGGAAGGTTTATTATCTGCTGATATTGAAGAGAAAATTGTTGGTACTGTTGAAGTAAGAGAGGTTTACAAGATTAGCAAAGTGGGTACCGTAGCTGGTTGTTATGTAACGGATGGATATATTAAGAGAAACTCAAAGATCAGATTAATTAGGGAAGGAATTGTAATTTATGGAGGGGAAAATGGCGGAGAAATTCAAGCCTTGAAACGATTTAAAGATGATGTTAGTGAAGTGAAACAAAACTTTGAGTGTGGTGTAAGTATTAAAAACTACCACGATCTTAAGGTTGGTGATGTGATTGAATCTTATGAGGAGAAAGAAATTAAGCGAACGCTGAAGTAATGGTTTTTCTTTTTAACCTGTTTCATTTTTAAAGAATAAATAAAATTAACTTCCTAAATAAAATCAGGAATTGATTTCGTAAATTATATTAAGAATAAGTCACTAATTAGCTTTGGTGACTTTTTTTATTACAATGTCAATGTTTCCCATTGGTACAGATTTTATTGAAAATTCTAATGAAATGATTTTTTGTCCTTTTCTAGGAGACTTAAGAAGATTCATCCCAGATGAAATTTAAGTATGTGCAATTTGGGAAAAGATTCGAACGAATATTAAAATACAGTTTTATTAATTATGAAAGCATATCGGTTGGTAATTTGTTTTTTGTTTTTGTTTCATTCCTATTTCATTTCATCAGCTCAACAATCTGAGGAAATGTTTATCATTGAAATAGATTCAAATAAGGTTTCTTCGGACGAATTTGTTTATTTGTATAGCAAAAATCACAACGATTCTGTAAATGCATTTACAAAAGAAAGCCTGGATGATTACCTTGAACTATTCATTAATTTCAAACTGAAAGTTACTGAAGCTTTTTCCCTCAATTATGATAAAGATCAGGAATTTCTTACTGAATTTGAAACTTATCGTAAGCAATTGGCTAAACCTTACCTTACAGATGAAAAGGGAATAGAGGATTTGGTGAAAGCGTCTTATGAAAGATTAAAAACAGAAGTCAAAGCCTCCCATATTTTAATAAAAGTTGATGAAAAAGCTTTTCCTGAAGATACTTTAAAAGCTTATAAAAAGGCAATTGAAATAAGGGATAAAGCCAAAAGCGGGGAAGATTTTGGGATTCTTGCTATGCAATTTTCCGATGATCCTTCTGCAAAAACCAACAAAGGGTCTCTTGGTTATTTCACAGCCTTGCAAATGGTTCATGAATTTGAGGATGCTGCTTATAATGGTGAAATTAATGATATAACTAACCCTATTAGAACAAGGTTTGGTTATCACATCATTAAAATACTGGATAAAAGACCTTCGAATGGTTCCATTCATGCTGCTCATATTATGGTAAAAGCTCCTGCTGGGCTTTCTGAAGAAGATTCAATAAATGCTTTTAAAAAGGCAGATGAAATTTATAAAAAGCTTCAAAATGGAGATGATTGGGATAAACTATGTAAAACTTTCTCAGATGATAGAGGAAGTAAAGATAGTGGTGGTGAGCTAAAATGGTTTTCAGCGGGAACCATGGTAGAGGATTTTGCTGAAGCAGCATTTAAGCTTCAAAATCCAGGAGATATTACCCTTCCGGTTAAAACAGCTTTTGGCTGGCACATAATTAAATTGCTTGAAAGAAAAGATATTGAACCTTTCGAAAAACTTGCCCCAGAATTAAAAAGAAAAGTAGAAAGAGATGCCAGAGCAGAAATTACCCAAAAGGCTTTCCTGGAAAGAATTAAAAAAGAAAATAATTTCATTGAATTCCCCAAAGGGACAAAATTGGCATTTCAACAATTTAATGAGGAACTATTGGAAGGGAATTGGGCAACTGATACCCTAAATAAATCTTATAAAGTTCCAATGTTTTCTATAAGTGAACATCAGTTTTCAGTGAAATCTTTTTTTGTGTATGTGTTGAAGAATCAATCAAAGAGGAACAATTTGTCAGTTTTGGAATATGGGGAACAATTGTATGAAAATTTTAAAAGTGAATCCTGTATTGCTTTTGAAGAGACTCAACTTTCTGATAAATATCCTGAATATAGAAATTTGGTAAAGGAATATAGGGAAGGCCTATTGTTGTTTAAAATAATGGAGGAAAAAGTTTGGAATCCTGCAGTGAAAGATACAACAGGAATTGCTAATTTCTTTGAAGATAATAAAGAAGATTACCAGTGGGATGAACGGATAAATGCCATTATAATAGATGCAAAAAACGCTGAAGTATTAAATAAAGCTGTGGTAGCATTTAATGATTCTCTTTTTGAACTAAGTGATGAAAGTATAGTAGAGTGTTATTATCATCACAATACGAATAGTTGGGGGGATACCATTTTGAATCAGATTGATGATGTGGTAAGGAAAATGACAGCCAACTCAGAATACTTGGTTGAAGTGAAAGCCTATTATACTAAAAAGGAGAAGAAGGATCTGGTAAGTAAAAGATTAGAAAAAATTAAGGCATACCTGGATGTAAAAGGATTTGATTTTACAAGAGTGTTAGGATATGAAAATGGAGGCAAACTTAAATTGGCCGTTTCTGATTCTCTTATTGGAGGAAAAGTGACCTTTCAGTATTTTTCCAAAAACCTGGATATATTGGAGAAAAAAATTAATGCCGAAGATCCATTGGCTTTAAAAATTGCTGAAAGATTATTTGAAAAAGGAGAGAACGAAATTATTGATAGTGTTCCATGGGAATTAGGAACTCACAGAATTGAAAAGGATGATAGGGTAATTCAGGTAAATATTTTGGGAATTTTGCCTCCTGGATTAAAAAAACTGGATGAAACGAGAGGGCAGGTAATTTCAGATTATCAGTATTTTATTGAAAAAAAATGGCTGGATGAATTAAAAAAGAAATATAAGATAACAGTAAATAATTCTACTTTGCAAACACTTATCCGGAAATAATTATTTATATTAAATTAGTGTAATTGGATATTGAGAATGTTTATTGCCATTTTTTATTAATTCTGGCATTAAAATTCAATGTTACCCAATTGTTACATTATTATTTACATTTTATCAATAAATAAAGTGGGGTAATATTTAAATAAGCTTTTCCTTTAATTTTGGCCAACCTTAGTAAACTAAAATAATAACATGGGTAAGAAAAAGCATAAAGTTTTAGTCGTAGATGATGAGCAGGACATAGTAGAAATTCTTCGCTATAATCTTGAAAAGGAAGGCTATGATGTGAAAACTGCTAATGATGGGAAAAAAGGGCTTGAAATAGCGAAAAAATTTCTACCTGAATTGGTGCTGATGGATATAATGATGCCTGTAATGGATGGAGTAGAGTCATGCAGGCAAATTAGAGATATTCCAGAAATGAAAGCTGCATATATCATATTCCTTACTGCAAGAGCTGAGGAGTATTCTGAAGTTGCTGCTTTTGACGTAGGAGCTGATGATTATATCATTAAGCCTATAAAACCTAGAGCTTTAATGAGTAGGATAAATGCCCATTTTAGACGGGAATTAAAAAACAAAGAGAACGAAGAGGATATTATAAAAATTGGAAAGTTTATTATTGACCGGTCCAGTTATACACTTCATATTGGAGACCTTCAGGTAAATCTGCCCAAAAAGGAATTTGAATTACTTTATTTCCTGGCTGAAACCCCAAACAAGGTTTATGGCAGAGATGAATTACTTGCCAGTATTTGGGGATCAGATGTATATGTATTAGCAAGAACTGTAGATGTACATATTAGAAGGGTAAGGGAAAAAATTGGAAGTCAATATATTAAAACAGTAAAAGGGGTTGGATATAAATTTGATATAGTAGATCAGGTTTAAGCCGTCATTCTTCAAAATCTTAAAAAAAAGCCTTTTCCCTTAATAATTAGGGAAGAGGCTTTTTTATTAAAAAACACCTCAATCAGTATTCCAAAATAGTTAAGAAGGTTATAGTTCAAAGCCATCCTTTCCCAATCAACTCCTGTCTTTTCCTTTGTTGGAAGTTTTTGGTTTACTCCTACAATTTTTAGTTGAACCTTTATTTATTGATCTGTAAATTTGATGAATTTTATGTTTATCTTGATCTTTGTAAAACTTCTAACTGATTTACAAATGTTTTTTCAGCTCTTTGGTTTGTTAACAACTGGTTTTTTCCTTGGTATTCAACATAGCTTTGATGCCGATCATGTAGCAGCTGTTTCCACTATTGCTTCCAATAATAAAAATCTTAGAAAATCAGCATTGGTTGGGGCTTATTGGGGTATTGGACATTCTCTTTCGCTTTTGGCTATCGGAGTTTTAGTATTGGTTTTTAAAATCACTTTACCTGAAATAATTTCTCAATATTTTGATGTAGCGGTTGGAGTATTACTTGTCTATTTGGGTTTGGTCATGTTGAGAAGTTATTATTTAAAAAAGGACCAATCAGTTATTGAACAAGATGAAAATAGTAGTCATAAACATATTCATAAATCCTTTTTCATAGGAATTCTCCATGGCCTTGCAGGAAGTGCTGCTGTAATGTTGTTGGTTTTGTCTAGTATTGACTCAATGATGGATGGTTTACTATTTATGTTGTGTTTTGGGGTAGGGACAATTATGGGAATGATGGTAAGCGGAACTATAATCGGCTATTCATTCCTGTTGACTCAAAAATATAGAAAATTTGGAAATGCTTATTTGATTGTAATTGCAGTGATTTCTATAGGAATCGGAATCCAGGTGATAAAGGAAAACTGGGTATTTTGAACGATTTCTATAATTGATTAAAATCTTAAACACGATTAATTAGAGAAGCAACTAACTTGTATTATGGAAACTATTGATCATAAATATAAAAAGTTAAAAAGTTTTATAGGAAAAATGGAAGCCCTTGTTGTGGCTTATTCGGGTGGAGTAGATAGTGCCTTAGTATTAAAAGTGGCTACTGAAGTGCTTGGAGAGAAAGCCATTGGTGTGACAGCCGACTCTCCCTCAGTACCCAGGTTTGAAATTGAAGAGTCCAAATCTATTGCTCAGTCGATTGGAGCAAGACACGAATTGGTATCGACTAATGAAATAGAAAACGATAATTATTCACAGAATTCGGTCAACAGGTGTTATTACTGCAAATTTGAGTTGTATTCTCACCTTATTGAAGTGGCAAAAAAGGAAGGGATAAAGTTTGTTGCTAATGGAACAAACCTGGATGATTTGGGCGACTATCGTCCAGGTCTAGAAGCGGCTAAAGAGTTTCAGGTAGTAAGTCCATTGAAGGAGGCTGGATTAAATAAAGCTGAAGTAAGGGAATTGGCAAAAAAAATTGGTTTAAAAATTTGGGACAAACCAGCGAGTCCTTGTCTGGCTTCCCGAATTCCCTATGGAAATGCAGTAACAACTGAAAAATTGGCAATGGTGGAAAAGGCTGAAGTTTTCCTAAAAGCCTATGGATTGAAGGAAATTAGAGTAAGGCATTTTGGTGGGACAGCAAGGATTGAAACACCAAAAACAGATCTGCCCTTAATAGAAAAATATTTCGAAGAAATTTCCAATTATTTCCATAACCTGGGATTTGAAAATACAGAATGGAAACAATTTAAAAGTGGAGTACTCAATGCCTTAATAGAAAATCTGAAAGAATAATTAAGAAATGTTGAAGGCTTCAGGTCTTATAAAAAATTAATTTCCCCAAACCGGAATTCAGGTAATTATCCAATTTAAACAAAATGTATCAGGATAAATTAAAAGAGATATTAAAAGCAGTAAAAGAAGATAAACTGCCAATAGAACAAGCTTTCCAACAACTTTCTAAGCTTCCTTTTGAGAATTTGGGATTTGCTAATATCGATCATCATCGGACAATAAGAAGAGGCTATCCTGAGGTTATTTTTTGTCAGAATAAAACTACGGAACAAGTGCTGGCCATTGCCAAATCTATGTTTGTGAATTCCACGGTTTTAGCTACCAGAGCCAATAAAGAGATACTTGAGGCTGTGAAATTGCAATTCCCCGAAGTCCAAATTAACGAACTTGCACGTACATTTTTAATCACACATCCAGAGAAAAAGACATCACCTGATCCAAGCAAGAAAATCCTGATATGCAGTGCTGGAACTTCTGACCTTCCTGTTGCGGAAGAAGCAGTAGTAACTGCAAAAAGTATGGGGCAAACAGTAGAAAGTTTGTATGATGTGGGAGTGGCTGGTATCCACAGGCTTTTTAATAATATGGATAAAATTGATGAAGCTAATGTGATTGTAGTAGTGGCGGGAATGGATGGTGCATTGCCATCTGTGGTTTCTGGATTAGTGGATAAACCTGTAATTGCTGTACCCACTTCTGTAGGTTATGGTGCGAGTTTTCAAGGAGTTGGACCTTTGCTTTCCATGCTTAATGCCTGCTCTCCGGGAATTACAGTTGTTAATATTGACAATGGCTTTGGGGCTGGATATTTTGCTGCAATGATTAATAAATAGGCTATTATTGACCTCTGTTAGTTCCCATCTCCTTGTATTTGCCTTTAGAATGGGTAATTTCGCACTATGAAACATGCTGCTTTAATTCTTTCGATGTTAGTGGGGATTGTATTGCCTTTTGGTGATCAGTTGACCTTCATGGTAAGGTACCTGGTTATGGGGATGTTGTTTTTTGCTTACCTGGATATAAAGATTTCCAGAAATATTATTACCAAAAAACACTTTCTCATCCTTTTGGCAAATATCCTAATTGCATTTGTTTTTTACTTTTTGTTTCTGCCATTCAATTCTGAATTGGCTGTTATTGCCTTTATTACAGGGATAATGCCTACTGCAGCAGCAGCTCCGGCCATAATCAGTTATTTGGAAGGTAAGGTAGAATTCGTAACTTTTTCTGTGGTACTTACCAATAGTGTAATAGCTTTAATAATTCCCTTTGTATTACCAGCCATGGTTTCGGGAGATATTTCACTAAATGTACTTGATATTCTGGCACCGGTGTTATCTGTAGTATTTATTCCTTTATTCATATCGTGGGTAGTAAAACGGTTTTTGCCTGCTGTAAGGCCCGTTTTATTAAAGGTTAAAGGATTGTCTTTTATCATGTTTAACCTCAATATTTATATTGCTACTTCCACTGCAACACAGTTTATTATTGAAGGTTCAAGTTCTATTTCAATTTTGAATTGGATTGCTATAATGGCTTTGCTTATCTGTGTAAGTAGTTTTGCAATTGGTAAATGGATAGGAAAAAACTCAAACCCGGAAGAATCCAGGCAAGCATTGGGAAGGAAAAATACTATGTTTTCCATTTGGATTGCCTTGACATATCTCAGTCCATTAGCTGCTTTAGGTCCAATGTTTTATATTCTCTGGCACAATCTATATAATTCCTATCAAATATATCAGTTAGCACAGAAAAAAAAACTTAAGGTCTAAGGGGAATAAATATTTATATCAGGGCAAATCGAATGATAAACAACAAAGTGATTCCATATACTACTGGATGAACAACCTTAAATTCTCCTTTTACAACTTTTATTAAAGTATAAAAGATTAACCCTGCTCCAATGCCATTGGCGATACTGTAAGAAAATGGCATAATAGCTATGATCATAAAGGCAGGTACAGCCTCTTCCAGGTTTTCAAAGTTGATGTTTTTCAAAGTTCCCATCATTAAAACTCCAACTAATATCAGGGCAGGAGAAGTAGCTGCAGCTGGAATAATTCCTGCAATTGGTGCGAGAAAAATGGAAAGGAAAAATAAAATTGCAACTACTACTGCTGTTAATCCGGTTTTTCCTCCGGCTACTATTCCTGATCCACTTTCTATGTAAGTAGTTACTGAGGAGGTTCCCAAAAGAGCGCCAATAGTTGTGGCAAAAGCATCAGCCATTAAGGCTTTTTCAATTCTGGGAAGCTTGCCGTCTTTATCGAGAAATCCACCTTTTGCAGCAGTTCCCATTAATGTTCCCATAGTATCAAACAAATCAACAAGAGTAAAAGAAATAATGATGGTGACAATGGCTATCACTAAATCAAAAATTGAATGATCTCCATTACCATTTTTAAATAGGCCTGGAATGTCAAGTTGAAGAAAAGTTGGGGAAATACTAAAGGACTCCAGTGTAAAAGTCTCAGGTATTTGAGTCACTCCGAGAGGAAGACCTACCAGTACTGTTATTAATATTCCTAATAATAATGCTGCTCTAATTTTTAATACCATTAATATCACCAGAATAAAAAATCCGATAATAGCCAACAAAATTTCGGGTTGACTTAAATTTCCGAATTCCAATACCTGAGATGGTGCTTGGATAACCTGATTGGCAAGTTGGCTTTTTTCTAATGTCTCAGCTCCATAAATAATATCCAAAATAGGACCCTGATTAACTTTCACAATTCCTGCATTGTTTAGGCCAATGAATGCTATGAACAAACCTATTCCGGCAGGAATGGCATTTCGAATAGTATTTGGAATTGCCTCAACGATGGTTTTTCGAAATCCTGAAAAGGTAAGAACAATAAATATAATTCCTGATATAAAAACCGCAGCCAGTCCTTCTTGCCAGGTATAACCCATAGTGAGGACCACTGAAAAGGTGAAAAAGGCATTTAATCCCATTCCAGGTGCCTGAGCAAAAGGATAGTTGGCCATTAACCCCATAATTAATGTTCCGATTCCTGCAGAAATACAGGTGGCAAGCATAACACTATTATAATCCATTCCAGCTTTTGCAAGAATAGCAGGGTTTACAAAAATGATGTAAGCCATCGTGAAAAAGGTGGTAACTCCTGCTAAAAATTCTGTTTTAACATTAGTTTTATTTGCCTTTAGTTTAAAGAAGTCGTTCATCTGAAGCCTTGGGAAATTATCTGAGAATTGATTTTTGCTAGTAGGAAATGGTAAGAAAATGCTAAAATATATTCTTTAAAGAAGATTGAGGAATCTTTATGTAGAAAATCCTGTCATTGGATCAGAAAAATAAATAAATTGAAAACTTATTTTTAAGTGATTTTTATGAAAAAAATCAAACTAAAGATGGGTGTAGCGATTAATTAGAGGTTTATAAAAATGTTTAATGAATGTATTTTATGTAAATTCAATTTTAGCATAAAAAATATTTACAACTCTATTTTGTAATAGTTTACATTATTTCTACATTTGCAGTTCTAAAAATTGAGTAACGTAAAAAAAATAGTATATAAATGCCTACTATTCAACAACTAGTAAGGAAGGGACGCAAGAATTTAATGTCAAAATCAAAGTCTCCTGCGTTGGATTCTTGTCCTCAGAGAAGAGGAGTTTGTACAAGGGTGTATACCACTACTCCTAAAAAGCCTAACTCAGCAATGAGAAAAGTGGCCAGGGTTCGATTAACCAACGGAAAAGAGGTGAACGCCTATATTCCTGGAGAAGGTCATAACCTTCAGGAGCACTCTATTGTGCTAATTAGAGGAGGAAGGGTAAAAGATTTACCTGGTGTAAGATACCATATTATTAGAGGAGCTCTTGATACTGCAGGTGTAAGTGGTAGAACTCAAAGAAGGTCCAAGTATGGAGCGAAGAGACCTAAAGAAGCTAAGAAATAAAAATAATATAAAAATAAGGTGAAATGAGAAAGAGTAAGCCTAAAAAGCGCTACGTGTTGCCTGATCCAAAATTCAGTGACACATTAGTAACTAAGTTTGTTAATAGCTTAATGATATCGGGCAAGAAAAGTTTGGCTTATGGCATATTTTATAATGCCTTGGATATTGTTGAAGAGCGATTAGGGAAAGACGATCCTTCAGTAAATGGATTGGAAGTGTGGAAGAAAGCACTAAACAATATTATGCCAGGTGTAGAAGTGAAGAGTAGAAGGGTAGGTGGTGCAACTTTCCAGGTTCCAACTGAGGTAAGACCTGAAAGAAAGGTGTCTTTGGGTATCAAATGGATGATCAGCTTTTCAGTGAAAAGAAATGAGAAAACCATGAAGGAGAGATTGGCTGGGGAAATTATTGCTGCATCGAAAGGTGAAGGAGCAGCAGTGAAAAAGAAAGATGATACTCATAGAATGGCAGAAGCAAATAAAGCATTTTCACATTTTAGATTTTAATCAATAATAGAAATGGCTAGAGATTTAAAATATACAAGAAATATAGGAATTGCTGCACATATTGATGCAGGAAAAACTACAACTACAGAGCGTATCTTATATTACACAGGTGTAAGTCATAAGATCGGTGAGGTGCACGACGGTGCTGCTACTATGGACTGGATGG
>JAHQVQ010000079.1 GCA_019634305.1 Flammeovirgaceae bacterium
GAGCAGAAACCAGAGTAACCACCACTAACATAATGGCTGTCAATTTATCAATATTTACTCCGATAATAAAGGCATTTGATTGATTATAAAACCATTCAAAATGGATTAAGGTACTATTTTGATTGACCCAAACCTGATAAAATATATATAGAGAAAGAAATGTAGAAAAAGCTAAAACAGCCGTTGCCAACATACCAGATATTTTTTCCAGTTTTCTTCCAAAAAAAATAAGGAGTAAGAATGAAAAAAGTGGCAAAAGGGTAATTCCCGTTGCAATTATGGCAATATCGTTTGTTTGAGCTCCTTCCAAATTAAGTACCTGTACTCTTTTAATGTTGAGTAACTACATCTCAGTATCAATCAGTTGTGGTAAATTATAAGATAGTTATTTCTGTCCAACCATTTAGAGTTTTAGTAAATTTATCCTTTTAGTTCCTTGATATCATCCAGATCAGCTGATTGGAAAAAATGGTAAACCTTTAAAATAATAGCGAGCCCCACAGCAGCTTCTGCTGCGGCAATTACAATGACAAATAACGAAAACATTTGTCCCTGAATTAACTGGGCATCGTATTGTGAAAAGGCTACAAGGTTAAGGTTGGCTGCATTAAGTATTAATTCTACCCCCATAAGGACTACAATTGCATTTTTCTTAACCAAAACCACGGTCAACCCAATGCAGAATAAGGCACCACTTATATATAAAAAATGCTCAATGGGAATCATATTTCCATCCAAATTTATTTCCGCTTTTCAATGTTTTCCTGAAAAATTTCACAAATATAGCTGTTTAAATGATAATTCGAAGGTAAGAACCAGGTACTAATTAAAATTGAGAAAAATCATCTCATAATCAAATAGTTATGGCAAAAGCTAACTTGTTTAGCTATATCCAAATACCTAGATTAAAATGAACTGTAAGGGAATTCTATTAGCAACTGATTCAACTAGATGAAATTATTGGATAAATAGCAGGCTTAGGCTGGTTTCCAGTATTTCCCCCATGTTTTTACATTTCAGAAAAGCAGGATATTTATAATAATCAGCAAGATCATTTTTTAAAGTATTGATATTTTCCGGAGTGGATAAAGTATCCGCTTTCATTGCTCTCAGTAGGCTACTTATTTTATGTTCAGAGGTTTTTAGCCTGTTCCCCATCATGGACCGTTCTTCCTTTTTATATTGATTCACTGTTTCAGGAATCATGGCTTCAATTCCCATTTTTATGATAGGATTATTTTGCTTGAAATATTGGGGTAAATAAATAGATTTCCTTCCTTCATAAGACTGCTGGTCAAAATCTATGGCTCTCAATTTAAAATCTGTCTCTTCAAAATCCGGGGTTACCACTACTACATAATTACTGGAATGCATATCTCCCAATAGCCGTACAAAGCATCTTTCATTGAATTTCACAAACTCCTTCCCCATCCTGATTTTGTTAATTTTCGGATCGTCTAGGTATTCCTTAATAAACTGATCTCCGGGCAAACCGGAAATATGTTCTTCAATTAAAGTTTGTTCGTGAACCAGGTAACTGATTCTGTTTGGGGAAAGGATGTCTTCCAGTTCCAGGCCATATACTCTGGAAGCATCCGCCTGTTTGATATAGAAGTAATCAAAATTGTCATTTAGTTTATTAACTACTCTTACCCTAAAAGGCTGGGTATTTCCATAAGTACAAATATCCACCCGCTCAATATACAAGTGCTTCATCACAGAAGTATCTCCACTTGCTTTTAGTATAGCATAGATTTTTTTAAGATCAAGATAAATGAGCTCCCGGTCTGAATGGGAGTAAATCACCGTTTTCCAAAGTGTATCTTCATCGAGATGATCGTAAAGGGGAAGAGCACTTTCATATCTAGTTAAATCTTTATAATGGATGGGAATTTCCAAATACCTGTTGTAGCGCAAAAGGAACTGGGTAAGCCCAGCAGAAATTTTATAAGTTATTTTCTTTTTTTTGATTATGGCCATAACCAGATTGTTGCAACAAGGTAAATTACATTATTTCTTCTTCATGAAACCTTTGTTTTATTTGATAAAATTAAAGATTATATTTCAATACTTAAGTAATTGTGCACAATTATTATATATTCAATTATATCATAACTAATTGATAATGAGATGGTATTTCTCAAAATAAATGTACCCAGAATGTAATTCTGGTACTTAGGAAAAAAAAGTAAACATAATTTTATAGGAAAAGGAGGCAAATTAAATAACTAACCAATTCTTGTTTTGATAAATGATCGACTTTAAAAACACAATCATTGAACAACTGGCAGTACATTATGTAGGGAATCCTTTACAAGAACAGCCACTAAAACTATCGAATGAACCATTGACTTTTAATGATGATATGATTTATGAGCTACTCATTAACTATTTCTTTAAATCGTTTAAGTCAGAAGAAGTTTATCAGTTTCATAATGAAGATGATATTAGTTTAAATGAAGTTTTTGCAGCCTGTTATTCCATTTTCTCCAACCCTGAAGAAAAATTCTTTGAGCAATCCAGAATTTTAGCAGATATTCTTTATCGTACTACCGATCATCCGCAGGTAAAAAGTGGGGAATTATTTGTGTCCCAATTTTCGGGTACTCAGCTGGATGGAGAAGATTTTGAGGCAATTGGAATTTTTAAAGCAGAGAATAAGGATACTATTCTTAAGGTTTATCCAGAAGAGAATGGATTTGGGATAGACCACGAAGAGGGAATTAATATCAATAAGCTGGACAAAGGTTGTATAATTTTTAATACAGAAGCTGAAACCGGTTACAAAGTAGCTATTGTTGATAATATTAAGGCAAACGGGGAAGCCATTTATTGGAAGAAAGATTTTTTGGGACTATTGCATAAAGAAAACAATTATACCCATACCCAAAGTTATCTTCAGATGTGTAAAGGATTTTTTGAGGAAGTATATAATGAAGATAATGGTGTAGATAAATCAGAGCAGATTCTGAAAATAAATCAGTCTAAAAATTATTTTAAAGATGCCAACACTTTTAAAGAAGATGTCTTTGAACAGGAAGTGATGAAGGAACCGGAAATAATTGAAGCTTTCAAAGACTATAAGGAATCCTATCAGGAACCTGAAGAATTTAAATTACCAGAAACAGATCAATTCCATATATCCAAACAGGCAGTAAAGTCACAGCAAAAATATTTCAAAAGCATTTTAAAGTTGGATAAAAACTTCCATATATACATCCATGGAGGAAGGGATTTAATTGAAAGAGGTTTTGATGACCACAAGAAAATGAAATATTACAAAATCTATTTCAGTGAATTGTTGCCTTAGTAATAAAAATTATTGTTGGTTGCAAAGCGCTGCAAGAGGTTTTTTAGCTTGGGAAAATCCAAGGGAAAGTGATTTTTTTAAATCTTCACAGCTTTGATTTTGGTTTTTTAGAGAATGATAAGTTAATCCTCTATTATAATAATAAGTAGCATTTCCAGGGTCATATCCAATAGCCATACTATAATCTGTAAGTGCCTTATTAAAATCCTTAAGTTTATAATAAGTTTCCCCTCTGCTAGCATAAACTTTTGCCCAGGAAGGATCAAGCTGAAGAGCTTTGGTGAAATCGGCAATAGCTTTTTGGTATTTCTTTAATTTTTGATAAGCTAAAGCCCGGTTAAAATAAGCCTCAACATTTACCTTATCCAGACTGATAGCCCTATTGAAATCATCTAATGCACCAGCATAATCTCCATTTTCATATTTAACATATCCACGGTTGATGTAGGCAGAAGGAAAAGCTGTTTCTCCATCAATGGCGTTGTCCAGCAAGTTTATTGCATTTGCATTATTTTTCCCAATAAGTGCCATATTGAATAAGGCAAGACTGTTTTCCGGATCTATTTCTAATGCTTTATAAAAATCCTGAATTGCTAAATTTTCATTATTAAACTTTTGGTAGGCTATTCCCCTGTTAACATATAAATTCGAATTTTCCGGGTCAATTTCCAGTGCTTTGGTAAAATCTTCAATTGCGCCATCTCTATAATTAATATTCATTTTGGCTTGTCCGAGGTAATTAAATATCTCTGCATCCTGCTGAGTACTTAAAGTCATAATGGAATTAAAACTTCCAGAGGAGCCTCCACCAAAATCACCACTTTTAAAATAAACTGCATTGGTCTCTTTATCGGGGATATGGAGCAACATATCAAAATCTTCAATGGCAAGTGGATAATTCTCTAATTTGAAATGGGAAATTGCCCTTCCAAATAAGGCTTCTTTTGTATAACCATTCCAGCCAAAAAATGCATTTTTTAAAACAATGTTGTAATCATTAACTGCGCTTACATAATCTTCCAGCCCTTCAAAACAGGAAGCTCTCATATAGTATAAATTTTTATCATTTGGTTTTTTCTCCAACGCCATGTTAATCAATGGTAGTGCAGTTATATACGCTCCATTGTCCATGAATTTTTCAGCATTTTTAGTAAGACTTTCTACTTGTTTTTGATTTGAAATTTCTAAGAGCGGATAATAGGCTTCTTCTGTTTTTTTTTCAAATTCTTGTGCTTGAATAGGAAAAATAAATGAACCAATTGAAAAGAATAGTGTTAATAGCTTAACACTGAAATAGAAGGACTTAGAAAAAGAATTCATTTTAACTAAATAGATTAATTAACAAAGAAGTTTGGGGCGTTTGCTAAAAAATGGTGGTTTAACCAAAACTAACTTTTGAAAATTACTATCCTAAAATATTGGTATTTTTTGTGTTATTGTATATTTTAGAAACAATAATTGCAGTAAACGGTTTCAAATTACACCTATTACCTAAATTACTAAAAAATGGAATCATTAATTATATGGGCTGTTATATTTATCTTAGGATTTTTATTCACCACAACACTATACATCTTTTTTACTAAAAGGGCTATCCCTAATCCAGAGGAAATGGAAGGGTTTATTAATGCCACCAGAGGGAAATTTAAATCACCCGAAGATACTTTTTTTGTAGTTAAATCGGATGAAAGAGTAGCATAACTCTATATTGTTTTCAGAGAAATTTGTTAAGTTTTATTTCTTGTTTAATTTCGTTGGTTTTAAATTACATTTTGTGTTCTTATTTCAATTTGAAGAAATAAAAATACATCCTAACGTTCATAAGGTAATTTTTTGAGTTCAGGATTTTTTTACCTGTTTAGAATGATAAAGCCAACAAGACTAATTTCAATTCTTATTTATGTAGGGGTAATGTCAGGTCTGATAATGTTATTATCACCTGGAAATCTTGCGCTTACATCAGATTTTAATTTAAAAATA